>JASLJB010000177.1 GCA_030152605.1 Acinetobacter sp.
CAGTATTGATCGATAATCTGTGGCACCACATAACGTGCATCACCACGCAAACGTTCCGCAAAGCGCCGTGTGGTTGCAGCTTCAAGGCGATAGTTCACCTCACGATGCATCATTTCACGGACTTCATCAAACCACTGATCAAACTCGCGGGTTTGCGGCACCATGCGGGTCAGTTTGAGCATATTTTTAAATAAACTCATGTCTGAGTCGATGGCTGCGGCCACGCCCGGATACTGAATTTTGAGTACGATTTCAAGACCATCAGACTTACGTGTGGCACGATGCACCTGTGCCAGTGAGGCTGTACCGATCGGCTCATGGTCAATGGTCAAATCATCGAGTTTACTGCCCAGTTGACTGGCCAACTGTTGCTTGATCGCAGGCCATGCCAAAGCAACGGTCTGATTGTTAAGGGTGTTTAAGGCTTGAGTAATTTCTTCAGGGAGGAAATGTTCGCCATACAGCGCCATCATTTGCCCGATTTTAACGATAGAGCCTTTGAGCTTGCCAATTTCGGAAACCAAGTACTCGGCCTGTTCTTTCATGGCTTTCTTACGTTTTTTTTCTTTTTCTTCTTCGTTAGAAAACAAAGTACTCGCGCTTGAGGCAGCCCATCTGGTCCCAGCAAGTAAAGATGCTTTAGCAATCGATAAGCGGCGATCCATAGAGGAGGTTTTTAACTGTTTTAGCTTATCGTTCTGATCTGACATGAACATTAAATCCTTTAAGCAAGCGAGCAGATAAGTCATTGTAACGAATATTACAGCTTATGCGCGTATAAAAAAAGTTTAATCGAATCTAAAACATAAACAATCTGAACAATTTGAAACCCAAATCAGGCTTCAGCTTAAGCTTAAAGATTGTATTGAATTTTTAGGGTTTTGCGTGCTGCAAGATCCGCTTTATTGGCTTGAATATAACCGATGAGCAGTTCTTGCACCATTTGATGCATAAATCCCAAGGCATAGCCTTTGACGATAATGATACTCGGTAGGGAGAAGAAAAAGTATTTTGCATCGTCGACAGTCGGGCTGGCGAAGATACCTTCCGTGATAAGCAAGGTTTGAAAATACTGCTTTTCTGTTTGAACTTTTTCCGATTGCTGATCCAGCCAATAGTTTTGACGGATCGCGAGTAAGTTGTTGTGTTTGTAGCTCATAGAAAAAAACATCCCGCATCGGTGATGTAGCGCAGTGTACAACGATCAGCGTAACGGTGTGAACTGTCACGATAACGCATGTGTCTAACATTACATTGCTAACATCTTTATTGAAGATTTATTAAAAACACAATGCATATTAACGGCACTGGGTTGAGATTTTTAGTAGAAAGTTGTTAAGCCTAACTGGCTGTAATCTAAGTAAAATACAACACTTCAACGCGTTGATACACGATTTCATAAAAATGTAAACTTTTCATGTTAAAAATAATTAACCTAATCACCAGTCGATTCCAACTCCATGAATGAAGTTAATGTCAAGAAAATCAACAAGTTGATTGAAGAGTTTAAACAGAAAGGTCATCAGCCTGAAAAACTTGAAATTGGCTTTAAGACCTATGCACGTTTGGTGGATGAGGATGAGTTCTTTGAGCATGTGACCAAATCTGAGGATGGCAAAAATCGGCTATTTAAAGGCATTCGGATTAAACTTGTGACCGAAAAGCACTATTTTAAAATTAAATAAGCATCCTAATTCAGCAAGCGATACGGCTCAAGCCCTAGATTGATTTCTCTTCAAACCGATCGCTTGCACGAACGCTCAAGACCTTCTTAACAGCATCTCAAACGCTCGCCTCAGTGTATAAATCTTGAATCCAGCGCAAGCCCTTGTATATCCTCTCAAATCGTCGCATACAATCCGATGCATAAGGCGTTAAAAAAATCAGAAAAACAAGGTATCATAGTGCGCTTTAAACCAATTGAATCTTGGAGATGCCCTAAGTGGATCAATCGACTATCGCACCTGAACAATTACAGGAAGCTGCTGAACACCTAATCACCATCCGTGATTTTATCCGCTTCGGTGTTACAGCACTACGTCAACATGATGCACACTTAGGCCAAGGCACCGAAGATTTTTTTGCGGAAAGCGCGGCTTTGGTGTTGCAAACGCTATCTTTGGAATGGAAAGCCGATGCTGAAATTCTAGATGCGAAATTATTACCCAGTGAAAAAGCCGAATTTCTCAACTTACTCGAACGTCGTATCAATGAGAAATTGCCGACCTCTTATTTGTTGAACTTGGCCTACTTCTGCGACAAACCATTTTATGTGGATGAGCGCGTCTTGATTCCACGTTCACCGATCGCAGAACTGATTCAACAACGCTTTGCGCCATATTGCTTAGATGAAAATGGTCTGATGCGTGAAGCCCTCAACGCCTTACCTGAAAACCCAGAACCGACGACACCACGCCGTATCTTGGATATGTGTACCGGTTCGGGTTGTATCGCGATCGCATTGGCCTATGCTTTCCCAGACTCGGAAGTCGATGCAACTGATCTGTCAAAAGACGCACTCGAAGTGGCTGCGATCAATGCTGAACATCATTCGATGCAATATCAAATCGCACTGATGGAATCAGATCTATTTGAAAAAATCCCAGCAGAACAACAATATGACTTGATCGTCAGCAACCCACCGTATGTGGATGCCGAAGATATGGCTGATCTACCCCAAGAGTTCTTGCACGAACCAGAGATGGCATTGGCTGCGGGTCAAGATGGCTTGGACTTGGTGCGTAAAATGTTAGCACAAGCTGCTGATTACCTGACTGAAAATGGTTTGATCGTGATCGAAGTCGGTAACTCTGAGTGGGCAATGAAGCAAAACTTTAATACTGTCGATTTTTACTGGTTACAGTTCCAAAAAGGTGGTTCGGGTATCTTTGCACTCACAGCTGCACAGTGCCGTGAATACCGTGATCTATTTATACAGTCTTTACAAACAGCATAAGGAGCCGTGCAGATGGCGGGGAATAGTATTGGTCAGCTTTTTCGAGTGACCACCTGTGGTGAATCTCATGGTCCGGGTTTGATGGCGATCGTCGATGGTGTACCACCGGGCTTAGCGCTGTCTGAGCAGGATTTACAACTTGATTTGGATCGACGCAAACCGGGAACTTCGAAGTTCGCTACCCAGCGTAAAGAGCCGGATCAAGTTGAAATCATCTCTGGCGTGTTTGAGGGGAAAACCACAGGCACGTCGATCGGTTTATTAATCCGTAATACCGACCAAAAATCAAAAGACTACGGCAATATTGCCCAAACCTTTAGACCGGGTCATGCGGATTATACTTACACGCATAAATACGGTTTCCGTGACTATCGTGGTGGTGGTCGTTCGAGCGCACGCGAAACAGCGATGCGTGTTGCTGCTGGGGCGATTGCCAAGAAATTCCTCGCTGAAAAGTTTGGGGTTTTGATCCGTGGTCATGTCACCCAGATCGGCACTGAAACTGCAACGCAATTGGACTGGAATGAAGTGCCTAACAATCCATTTTTCTGTGGTGATGTTAACGCCGTGCCGCGTTTTGAAGCCTTGGTGACTTCATTGCGTGAGCAGGGAACCAGCTGCGGCGCCAAGTTAGAGATCGTCGCGGACCATGTTCCGGTCGGTTGGGGCGAACCGGTATTTGATCGTCTTGATGCGGATATTGCCCATGCCATGATGAGTATCAATGCGGTAAAAGGCGTTGAAATCGGCGATGGTTTTGCAGTTGCAGGTCAGTTCGGTCATGCCAGCCGTGATGAACTCAGCAGTGATGGC
The DNA here is from genome assembly GCA_030152605.1 of Acinetobacter sp. GTDB lineage: Bacteria > Pseudomonadota > Gammaproteobacteria > Pseudomonadales > Moraxellaceae > Acinetobacter. The sequence goes on from JASLJB010000177.1 coordinate 3,770, forward strand.
TTCCTCGCCAATCATGCCGGCGGTATCTTGGGCGGGATTTCTTCGGGGCAGCAGATCCGTGTTGCGATCGCACTGAAACCGACGGCGAGTATTACCACGCCGGGCAAGACTATTGATATCACGGGTGAAAACACCGATGTACTCACCAAGGGTCGTCATGATCCGTGTGTTGGCGTGCGTGCGACACCTATCGCAGAAGCCATGCTTGCCATCGTATTGATGGATCACTTTATGCGTCACCGTGCACAAAATGCCGATGTGGTGGCACCATTTAGTCCGATCGAACCGAAATAACGCTCCGTGTGTTGCAAAAGCCGATCTGATGATCGGCTTTTTTATTCTCTAAGATTTTAAGTAGTTGAATAGCCATTTGAATATAGACTGCTGATCAATTTTAGGACATCATTTTAAGTGCGACTTTCGCTTGGCAGTGAGCGCATTATCTTGAAAATTAAAGTGAGAAATCAACAAGTGGAAAACAAAACAATTACTTCCAAAACTCTATGGGTGTTTGCACTTATTCTAAGTTTAGGATTTGTGATTTCAGCGGGTGTAATGGGGTTTGCGATGAAGCAGTTTAATCGCTCAACCAATTCAATCACGGTGAAAGGCTTGGCTGAAAAGCCGATCCAAGCAGATAATGTGCGCTGGGAAATCAATTTACAAACCAGCCAAGCTTCAAATAGCATCCCAGAAGCATATCAACTGCTCGATCAAGAAATGAAAGCCGTGCAAGCCTTCTTTGTTGAGCATGGGTTTAAAGCGGTCGATATGCAACTGGGAAATAAAAGCTCTCAATCGTATTATGAAGATGTTGAACTCGGCGATGGCCGAAGCACTCGAGAATTCAAAGGTTATCTCGCGATGCAATCTTTGGTGATTACAAGTCGTGATATTAAGAAGATTGAAAAAGCAGCTAAAGATGCTTATTTACTGGATGAGAAGGGCATCAAGATTAGAGAAAAACCAGAATATTTGGTATCAAACTTAGAAGATATAAAAATGTCTCTGATCGCGAATGCGACTAAAAATGCACATACTCGCGCCGATGAGTTTGCAAAGGTTGGCGGTGTCCGTGTGGGTTCTATGCGTTCAGCCAGCCAAGGTGCGTTTTATATCTTGCCGGAAAGTGGCTCGGATAATGACAGTGATTATGGTGGCGCATATGACAAAGGCACGATTAATAAAATTGCCCGTGTTGTGGTGACGATTAACTATTCGATTGATTAAGCATTACGTTTTAAATTGATTTAAGCCAGTCTATGACTGGCTTTTTTATTGAATTGTTTCAGCAATCAGCAATCAGCAGATAAAGATTAAGGATAATTTTTAGCCGAGATATTGCTTATTCGCAGAACTATATATCCGCGGTTATAATTAGATTCATATTAAAATATTTTTTTTAGGATAACGAATGAGCATTCAAATCAAGGGTTATATTGCCACAAGTGCAGACGGATATATTGCAACAAAAGACGGTTCTGTTGAGTTTCTAACGCTGTTTAAACATATTGACTGTGGATATGAAAACTTTATCAAAGAGATCGATATCGTCGTGATGGGCCGTAAAACCTATGAGGTGATCAGCTCATTTGGCGGTGAATGGCCATATCCCAATCAAAAAGGATTTGTGGTGACATCTAACCCGCATTTACAACTTATTCATCCATCACTGTCACTATGGAATAAAAGTCCGATAGCACTGGTCGATTATTTACAGCAAAACTCAAATGGCAATGTCTGGGTTGTTGGCGGGACGCAATTACAAAATGCATTTATTGAAAATAGTCTGCTTAATTCATTAGAAATTTATGAGATGCCAGTTTTATTGGGTGATGGTATTCCACTATTTCCAAGTTTTAATCCGCATCAGCAGCAATTAAAATCAATCCATGCTGAGATGATTGAAAATAAAATTATAAAAAAAACCTATTTGTTTTAGATACTTGGTTGAAATATGTGAAATAATATACAAACAAAAGCGTTTACGATGTTTTTCCATGCACATAGTCCGTTAATATTTCTAACTCAAGTCGCTTATTAGAGGCAAATCTCGTCCAAGTTTCACCATCCCAAGCTTCAGGAAAGATACCGAAACCTAAAATGCACTCACCATCACCGAATGGGGAATAGTTTGCCATCACGATTAAGCGATATCGAGCATATTGATCATGACCAATGCTGGTATATTTTAATAACGTGTCGTAGGAAATATCAAAGGGCTTAATGAATGAGACGACCTCCTCATGATCACCAGTCAAAAGATCTTTAGATGTTTTGTTGAAGTGCTCTAAGAGCTGCTGAGTCGCGAAAGATCTAAATACCTGTCGATTTTGAGTTGTACACTCTTTTTTAATTATATAGACAGTATCTTTCATAATAAAATTATTATCGAATGCTTCAAACTCTACTTGTGCAACCGTGGGCAGTGACACAGAGCCTAGAATAAAACTTAATAATAATGACGTATAGCGTTGCATGCCCAGAATTACTCCTTGATTTTTATAAAAACCAACTTACTTAATCTATTAGCGCATAATAGTATGTTTAATATCCTTTTCAAAGCGGCAAGTCAGTCTGAGCTCCACCGATGCAGTCATACGGCATACCCTCAACAGCGGTTTGGCCAAGGATGAGTAGGATATTGGCCTGGAATCATGCCACCGGTTCCGTGAAATTTTAAAGTCAAATCTATTCATTGAAAAAGGCCCTAGGGCCTTTTGTTATTTCAGTATCTATTATTCACTAGCAATCATATCGCCGTGGTTATCACTCGAATCTAAATCAATATCCGCTTGCTGATCTTCTATTTCCGTGGATTCCGTAGGCGTAACATCTTCTTGTTCGGTAGTCACAGCCTGATCCGGCTCGATTGTTTCGGTTTTGGGAATTTCAGCTTCTATAACAGGATCAGGCTCTTTTTTACTTTGCTGATTGTCAGTTATTACACATTTTGAGAGCATAGGGCTACCCGCGACCATACCGTGACCAACACACTTCACCACAACCCACTGACCTTATAATTACTAAGGAGTACGGCGTACCTATTTTAGTATGCTCAAACTGGCTTGGTAGGTGGCAGCGAGGGCTTGTGCATCAGCCAGCGCATAATGTGGAATTGTGGAGTGGATACGGATCATAGGGGTCTGCATCCACAATTGCATACTCAGTGGCGGGGTAGTCATGCATCGCCCCGGCGCAGTGATCAATGCGCGACTAAACAGGGCTAAGTCTTCAGGCCAATCCGCAATGATATGGATCTCGGGATAGCGATTGAGAAATTGAAAAAGCGTGTCCTTAAACTGCTTGGGCGTCACAGCATCTTGGCCAAGGATCGGCAGGATGTTGGCTTTAACCCATGCCACCGGTTCGGCACAGTCTAAAACCTCATAAAAATATTGACCTTGCTCATCCACCAAGGCCATCGAGATGAGCTCACCACCAAAGCCGTTAAACTCGCAATCTAAAAATAATTTCATTATCTGCTCAATCCGTTCATCGCTGATGTCTTACAAGTGTGGGGTGCAGCACAGAACCTGTGTTACATGTATTTTTTATCCTCGTATAAGATAGCAAAGATCATTCCATCAACAGCAATACAGTGCATATGATTGCATGCTAAATATGCAATTTGAATCGAAGAGTAGGAGAGCATCGAAGATGGCGATATATTTAATTCGGCATGCGCAAAGTACCGCGAATATCAACCAACCCAGCGCTTCACATCAGTCGATTGCGTTAAGTGAGCTGGGGAGGATTCAAGCTTCACAACTGTGTGAGCAATTACCCGTGCTGGATCAGGTGATTATTTCCAAATTCGCTAGAAGCCATGAAACGGCTCAAGCACTGTTACACAAGTATCAACTCAGGGCTGAAGTGGATGCGCATATCCATGAGTTTAGTTATTTGTCCGAGCGACGTTGTCAGAATACCTGTATGCAGGATCGTAAAATATGGGTAGATCAGTATTGGGAAAAAATGGATATTCATTATCAAGATGCCGATGATGCAGAATCCTTTGCTACATTTTATCGACGGGTCGGTTATTTCCTAGAGCGGCTAGAACAACTCAAATATCAAAACGCATTTAATATACATCACAATACTGCGGTGGTCAGTCACGGGCAGTTTTTAGCGTTATTACGTTTACGGATGCAATATCCCCAAGCGGATGCGAATACACTGATGCCAATATTTAGAGCGGATCTTCTTCAGCGGCCGATTGGGAATATTGAGTATTTCATATACCCAAAATAAGTCACTTAAATCACCCCAGATTGGTTTTTTAAAGCAAAAGTATAGATTTGCCCATGTCACACTGGATGAATTACCTTGACCTCAAGTTAAGTTGAGCTTTTAAAGTGGGCTTAAATTTAATTTTCCATCCAAAGAATGAATCTTACCAAGTCGGTGTGATCGACTTTAAAAGATATGAGTGATTAGGTGAGTATGAGCAGCCAACAAGATTTAAGCACCAGAGCAACGTGGGGAGAGTTATTCAGTGGTCAGAATGGCTTAAGAACATTGGCATTGACTGGGGGCGTGGCTTTACACGCGATTAATATTTATATCGTCACCACCATATTGCCGAGTATCGTCCGTGATATTGGCGGGATGCAATATTATGCGTGGAATACCACATTATTTGTGATTAGCTCGATTATCGGTGCTGCGGTGGCGTCTCAAGTCTTGGCGAAATATGGCCCACGCAGTTCGTATTTAATCGCACTGGCGATCTTTATTTTTGGCTCGATCTGGTGTGGTTTTGCAGCGAACATGCCCATATTACTTATCGGTCGGGTATTTCAGGGATTTGGCGGTGGGATATTATTGGCCTTGAGTTATGCGCTAATCCGAATCGTATTTGAACAGCGCTTGTGGTCGCGTGCTATGGGGGTGACTTCGGGGATGTGGGGCATTGCCACATTGGTTGGGCCAGCCATCGGGGGGCTATTTGCACAGTATGGACATTGGCGTTGGGCGTTTTGGTCGGTGGTTCCGGTTGCAGTGCTGATCGCCTTGATTGTGGTGCGGCATATACATGTTGAACAACAACCGAACGCTGAGAAAATTGCGATACCGTTCGTGCAAATCAGCTTATTGGTACTGTGTATCTTGATCCTGAATCTGATCAGCCTAACGCCATGGTTATGGCTCAGTGTAGTCGGGGGGATTGCAGCGATGACTTGTATCGCGATGATCGCCAAAGTTGAAAACAAAAGCACGACCAAACTGATGCCGACAGGCGCATATACGCTCAAGCATCCGATTGGACGTATTTATCTGGTGATGATTTTACTGATCGCGGGTTTAGCCACTGAAGTGTTTATTCCGTACTTCCTGCAAGTGATCCAGCTCAGCTCACCTTTGATTGCGGGTTATTTGACTGCAATCATGGCGGCGGGTTGGACGTTGGGAGCATTTATCACCGCCAATAAAACACCCAAACAGGTCAACGCTATTTTACGCTTCTCACCATTTTTAATTATGTTGGCACTGATCGGCTTGGCGATCTTTATTCCAATGCAGGGTTTGTTTGAATCCATGCTGTGGAGTCCGTTATTTATCTTTGCCTTGATCGGGGTGGGTTTGGGAATCGGACTGTGCTGGCCGCATCTGGCAATTCGGGTATTTAATGCAGCAGAAAAGGGCGAGGAAAATATTGCATCGTCTTCAGTGGTCACGGTGCAATTGTTTGCCATGGCACTCGCCACTTCAGTCGCAGGGATCGTGGTCAATCACACGGGGATTACCACGCCTGGCGGGATCGAGGGGGCGCGTAGTGCAGCACTTTGGTTGTTTGCCTTGTTTGCGATCTTGCCATTATTGAGCGTGAAGTTGGTACGGCGCATTTAATCAGACTCAGGGACTTTATTTTGAGTGGCTTGGATTTTAAATACATAGCGCGTAATTTTTTTACTCATACGGTTGGCAACGCCTTTCGCTGATGCTGCCAATGCAGATAAATCAACGCCACTGCGCAGATCAGCAACCACGGAATCAAAGCCATATTCATAGCGCGCCAACCGAAATTTTCCAGTAATGCGCCTGCGCTAAATGAACAACTCAATCCAACCACAAAGATACTCATATCGTTAATGGCTTGGGCCTTGGCTTTTTCGGCCTGTGTATAGGTGTCGGTCAGTAAAGCCGTACTGCCAATGAACAGGAAGTTCCACCCCACGCCAAGCAGGATCAGCGATACCGCAAATGAGGAGAATTGAATATCCGACAAGGCAAAGCCGATATAACTGCCAAGCAATAGCAACCCAGCAAACATGACTTTCAACACCCCAAAGCGTGCGATCAAATTGCCAGTGAAAAATGACGGTAAAAACATTCCCAAAACATGCAGTTGAATCACGGTCGTGATCGAGCCTAGTTCATGTTCAGCATGACGCATCGCGATCGGGGTTGCTGTCATGCCCAAGACCATCACGCCATAGCCCGTTGCAGCACTGAACAATGCGACCCAATACGTCGGTTGAAACACGATCTGTTGCCAAGGTCGTCCGGTGTCGGTGCTGCTGGTGATTTCTAATTGATCTGGGATTTTAAGTGCGCTTAATATGCCCATCGCCAGCAGTGCCACAATACTCAAGATCAAAAATGAGCCGAGATATTCCAATTGAAATAACGTGCCACCGACACGTGCCAGTGTTGGGCCGATCAAGGCTGCGACCACACCACCAGCAATCACAAAAGAAATTGCACGTGAGCGAAAGGCATCATCCGCGACTTCACTGGCAGCAAAGCGGTAAAACTGAGCAAAGGATTGATATGCGCCGACTAAAAATGTTCCTGCCGCCAAGATCGGCAAGGAGTGAGAGTAGATTCCAATCGCGGCAATGATGCCACCAAGCAGCCCAAATAATGCGCCGCACATAAACCCCATTCGCCGGCCGACGCGTGCCATCCACATCGATGCCGGAAACATCATCACCGCGGTACCCAAGAACATCGCCGCGATCGGAACAGTGGCCAGCGTTGCTGAACTGGCAATATTGGCACCGGCCAATCCACCAATGGTCATGACAATCACGGAAACGGTTTGGAACAAGGCTTGGGAACTGGCCAGTAGTGCAACTTGGCGATGCATCGAATGACTTAACATGTTGGATCTTCAATCTTCTCTTTACAGGATGAATCAGGAGCTAAACGGGTTGCAGTATAGCCTGCGATACCGAAAATAGGGCCGATGAGCAAGACCCATGCTGCATTGAGCCCAAATAAATCAAACATATAGCTCGTAAGCGCAATCGAGACAATGGTTATGGCAAAGCCGATTGAGTTTTGGATCGCCAACGCTGCCCCGATCTGTTGCGGTGGGCAGGCCTGAGCCGAGAGTGCAGAAAACTGCGGTGAATCCGCGATCACCGAAGCGCCCCACAGCGCCAAGATCGACAGTAATAACCACGCTGGCAATACCGCCCAACCCAGAGCAAAACTTAAACCGCATAGACCTGAGATGAGCAGTGCCGTTAGCGCGACTCTGTCACTGCCAAAGTGTCTGGAGAGATAGCCGCCCAAGAGACAACCGAGCGCACCACACGCCATAACGGCAAAACTGAGTAAGGCGATCTGCTGTACGGGAGATTGAAACCCCCAGATTGGGGCTGAGGTGGATTGTGCTGGCGCGGTGGAAGGTAAAGCAAGATTCTCAATGATGCCAGATCGTGCGATAAATAACGGCAACAGCGTCCAAAAGGCATATAGTTCCCACATATGGCCAAAGTAGCCGAGTGCTGCTGCTCTAAATTTAGGAATTTTAAATACTTGAAAGGTTGAGCTTCGGGGGGGTGCTGGAGTCGGCGAGCTGTAATTCTCTTTGCGCGCCTGATGGGATTGAGTCGTGACCGATGTTTTGGGGACACCCAAGTAAAAAATCAAAGCGGCAGCACACACGGCGAGTAGCGACGAGAAAGTGATCACAGTTTGCCAAGCCAAATCCGCAGAAAGCGCGGTGAGCGCAAAGGGCAGTGCTGTACCGAGTGTCAGCATCGCCACCAATTGCGCTAAGACTTGTCCGGCTTTATGCGGTGCCCATTGCACCACCAACTTCATGCCAATCGGATAAATCCCCGCCAGACACAGACCCAGCAGAAAACGATAGATCAGGCCATCGCTTAAGCCCTGCGCCAACCATGCAAAACACAGATTAAACACGCCACCGCTGAGCGCGGCACAGACAAAAATCGAACTGGCTTTAAAGCGATCTGCGATCCCGGTCAGCGCAATAAAAAAAGTGCCGAAGATAAATCCGGCTTGTACCGCATTGGTCAGCCAACCAAGATCAGTCACTGAAATCTGCCATTCACGCATCAGATCCATCGCAGCACTGTTGGCACTGAACCACAATGAGGTGCCAAATAACTGCGCAAAGCTGATGATGGCGATGGCATAGGTCGCGCTCCAGCGTGGCTGAACGAGGTTGGTTTGAGCATGCATCCATTCAAGTCCTTTTTAATTTTTAGATCATGTTTTGCTGGTGATCTAGCTGCAATTTCCAGATCGAAGACGACTCATCCTGAGCCAGAATCTTCTCTATATATTCGTGATATTTTTCATACGCTTGATATAGATTTTTACTTGATCGCTGCTGGCACGCAAGCTGTGTTCAGTCCCTTTGGGTATGCGTAACCAACTGCCTTGTGGGTATGCTGTTTGATCAAGCTCTAAGCTGCCTGAAATCACCAAGATCTCGGTCAGGCTGTTTGGGTCGCTGCACAGGGTTTGTTGTGCCGAAAGGAGTCTGAGTTCAACTTGTTCATTGTCACTGATAAACAATGGGCAAAAGCGTTGCGGGGGCTGGTTCTCATCTGTGCTGCCTGCATCCGTCTGCCATAATGCGGGATCGTTGCTGTTGATTCGTAAGCTTTGGCGGTCATCATCTGACATTTGTCGGAGTTTGACAAAGACCAAGGTGCCGTCTTGGGTGGAGGGTTGATGCGCGCTGCCTTCGGGATTACGGAGATAATATCCGGCAGGGTAATCATTGCCGTGTTCGGAGAATACCCCTGACAGCACCAAGATTTCCTCACCCTGAGGATGTTCGTGATAGGGAAAGCTGGCGGCCTTGGCATAGCGCACCAGACTGGTGGCGCGGGCTTGTTCAGCGCCGATGCGATCGAGCATCACCCGGTCAACGCCGGCTTGTGGCGATGCGACCCACTGATATTGATCAGGTCGGATGGCGACGAAAGTGGAAAAATCAGCGTGAATCAACATAGCAGCATGACCTTAAAGACTTATTCGGTGAGTGTAGAAACTTATCGTTTAAGCTTATCTTGCAATTCAATGTTGAATCAATGCCTTGGGTTTAATTTATAGTAGTTGAATCGATTATGGCACTTAATCTTAGATGACCTTTATGAACTATTAGACCACGGCGGCAGGACGCCGCCTGATTTGCGCTGAGGGTTATAGGATGTACCCTTCAGCGCAAAGAAAGTTTTGGTTACTTTTTAAAAAGTAACAAGTAAATTTCTCTCACAGTCGAAAATAAACGGTAAGACTTGCTTAAATTTCTTAAAACTCGTACTGATATTTAACGAAGATTCGGTTTTCAGTAAAGTCATTGCCATAGTCCTGATCGTATTTGGCAAAGAGATGCTGTAGCGACAGGCCTTTTAAGGCTTTGTTTTGGAAGTTATAACTGGTGAACAGGTTAAGCTCGGATTCTTTGTTCTTTGAACCATTGCTGAGTTTGATATCTCGGCCCGTGGCATATTTCGCGGTGGCGCTCAGTCCCGGCACATAATCCTTGAAGTCATAACCATAAATAAAATGCCATGAGCTTTCATTTTTCTTAAAGAAACCCGTCACGTTCCAGTTAATAAAATACAGCTCCGGCAAGAAACCATCTGGCAGTGGATAAGCATCGCCGATGATCCTTTGATAACCGATACCAAAATTATGGTTATTGAGGTTGAGGCTTTCTAAAAGGCCAATGTTTTGGCTGTCAATATCCAGGGCGCTGCTATTATCCTGTGAGTTAAAATAACGGAACTTGGTATTGAGCTGCATCTCGTCATTGAAGCGGTATTTATGTTCAATCCCCAAATAATGCTTGTCATATAAATCGTCGAGATGGCCATAATAATAGTTCAGCTTTAAATCGGGATTGAGCTGATAAATCGCATTGAGATAACTCAAACCATCTGAATCATGCTTAACGCCATTTTGAGTATAAGAAAAGTCCTGAAACTCGTCTTTATTACGCGGTGAGTTTTTGGTGACATAACCAACTTCAAACTTGAGTTTATCCTGTACCGGGAAGGCCAGATTGACCCCGCGATAAGAAGTCAGTAACTGCCGACTGGTATCTACCGTGGTCATGGGTAAATTCAGCCACAACTCACCGATCCGCATCTCAGCTTGATCGTATTTTAATTTAAGCGTCGCGCCGTGTTTAAAATAGTCCGATGCTTGTTTTTGATTGACCGTATCAAAGGGCAGCACCGTATCATCGACATGCTTATCACTGCTTAAGCGAAAGGCATATTGCGCAGATGCATCGAGACCGATTTGTAGGGGGCGATCCATGACATTTAATGGCGTGTCATAAAATTGCGAACTATAAAATAATGAAATCCCCTGTGACCAACTGCCGGTATCTTTGACATGGTCTTGATCAAAGTTACGATCGATATAGGCATTCTTTAAGCTGAGTTTCCAAGTGTTGTCTGCATGTGCTGTATTTAACGCCATGCAGGTATTGAGCAACAAGATTGAAATGACCGCTTGTGCCTTTATCTGCTTTGCAATCCGAGATTTTGTCAGTTGAGCTATCTGCAATATCATCATACATCCTTGAATCTGAATATCTTTAGAATTGATTGTTGATCCGTCTTAACCGCGTTTCTTCCATAAAAACGGCGATTGTTTTTGTTCCTCTTCGGCATCGGATTCGAGTGAAATACCAGTACGATCTTTAAAGACACAGATGGCGAGAAATGCGATCACCGACATCACGGTTAAATAGGCCGTGACTGAATAAATCCCATTGGACTTGGTAATCAACGCAGCTGCGATCAACGGTGCAAATGCGCCCCCAATAATCGAACCAATCGCATAGGTAATCGAAATTCCAGAGAAGCGAATCGAGGCAGGGAATAGCTCAGAATAAAATACGGCTTGTACCCCATAAGTGATCCCGATTCCCATCGATAATAGCGCCAGGCCGAGCATAATATAGACATAGCTGCCGGTGCTGATTAGTGGGAATAAAAACAGTGCGGTGAGGATCTGAATCAATGACCCTAAAATATAAATCGGTTTGCGCCCAAATCGGTCAGACAGTACGGCTGAGAACCAAGTAAAAAATGTCCAAATCAAGGCGGAGATACTGACCAAGCCCATAATCGTCGGACGATCCAGATTGAGCCCATTTGGGTTGGTGGTGAAACTTTGAATAAATCCACCTGCGGTCATATAACCCAGTGCTGTAGTACCTGCGATAAGTAAGGCCGAGGTAAACACGACAGTTTTGTATTGGCTAAATAATTCACGGATCGGTTTTTGCGTGGTGCCTTTATGTTTTAACTCTTCAAAGATCGGACTTTCTTCAACAGAGCGACGAATCCAATAGCCCAAGCCGAATAAAATGATACTCAGTAGGAAAGGGACACGCCAACCCCAAGCCATAAACTCTTCACCCGGCGAGACATAACCGGTCATGACCACCAACACCAAAGACGCCAACAGTAAACCGAGGGGGACACCGAGCTGCGGAAATGAACTAAACAAACCGCGTTTCTTGGTGGGCGCATGTTCAACGGCCAACAATACCGCGCCACCCCATTCTCCACCTGCGGAGATCCCTTGCATGATGCGCAATAAAATCAGGATAATCGGTGCTGCGATCCCGATATGATCATAAGTTGGGAGTAGGCCAATCATGGTGGTGGTGCCACCCATCATAATCAGGGTTGCTGCCAATACCGTTTTACGCCCCAGCTTGTCACCAAAATAACCTGCGATCACGGCGCCGAAAGGCCTGAAAATAAAACTAATCCCGACGGATGCAAACACCAAGAGCGTGGCAAATGCAGGCCCCGCAGGTTTAAAAAAC
>JASLJB010000230.1 GCA_030152605.1 Acinetobacter sp.
ATTCGAGACTCGAGATTAGAAGTGAGACATTCGAGATTCAAGATTCAAGATTCAAGATTCAAGGTTCAAGATTAGAGAATAGGACGTAATGGTGACCAGACGAGTATTAGTAACAGGATCAAGCCGAGGGATCGGTAAAGCCATTGCATTGCAGTTGGCACAGGCTGGTTTTGATGTCACGGTTCATGCCCGCACTAGAGCACAAGACGCGGCACAGGTGGTGGAACAGATTCAGGCCTTGGGTCGCCAAAGTCATGCCTTGTTATTTGATGTGAGCGATCGCAGTACGGTGCAGCAGATCTTGGAACAGGATATGGCCACGCATGGTGCGTATTATGCGGTGGTACTCAATGCCGGCTTGAGCCGTGATGCGGCCTTTCCAGCATTGACTGATGAGGATTGGGATCAGGTCATGAGCACCTCATTGGACGGTTTTTATAATGTACTCAAGCCGATCGTGATGCCGATGATTCGCAAGAAACAGGGTGGACGCATCGTGACCTTGTCATCGGTCTCGGGTTTGATGGGCAATCGTGGACAGGTCAACTACAGTGCAGCCAAAGCCGGCCTGATTGGGGCGACCAAAGCGCTGGCTTTGGAGTTAGCGAAACGTAAAATCACCGTCAACTGTGTCGCGCCGGGCTTGATTGATACCGAGATGCTCAGTGAAGAAGTGATCGAACATGCCATGAAAATGATTCCACTACAACGCCTTGGGCAGGTGGATGAAGTGGCCAGTTTGGTCAAATTTTTATGTTCAGATGAGGCCAGCTATATTACGCGCCAAGTGATATCGGTGAATGGGGGATTGATCTAATGCAACGTGTCGTGGTGACGGGTATGGCGGGGATTACCTCGTTGGGTGAAACGGCGGCCGATGTTTTTGCTCAGATTGAACAAGGCCGCAGCGGTATTCAATATATGCCGGAGTGGGATGTATTTAGCGATCTGCGTTGTAAAATCGCCGGGCCAGTGGAGCAGTTTCATGTGCCAAAACACTTTAACCGCAAAGTGACACGTGGCATGGGCCGTGTGGCACTGATGTCGGTGGTCTGTGCTGAAAATGCGTTGATTGATGCTGGCTTAAAAGACGATCCAATCTTGCAAAGCGGTGAGGCGGGGGTGGCTTTTGGTTCATCCGCCGGCAGCGTCAATGCGGTCAGTGAATTTGGCGCCATGCTACTCAACAATGACATGAGTAAGTTGAATGCCACCACCTATATCCGCATGATGTCGCATACCAGCGCCGTCAATCTGACCGTTTATCTCGGGCTAAAGGGCTTAACATTACCGACCTCCAGTGCCTGTACCTCAGGTTCGATGGCGATTGGTCAGGCCTATGAAGCGATCAAATATGGCAAACAAAAAGTCATGATCGCTGGCGGTGCTGAAGAGTTAAGTGCAGCGGGCGCAGCGGTATTTGATGTGTTGTTGGCGACCAGTAGTATGAACGATCAGCCGCAGCATTCACCGCGTCCCTTTGATGCTGCACGTGATGGCTTGGTCATTGGTGAGGGCGCAGGTTGCTTGATCTTGGAAGACTATGAACATGCGATCGCGCGTGGCGCCAAGATATATGCTGAAGTGATTGGCTATGGCAGCAACACCGATGGTGAGCATGTGACCAAGCCCAATGCTGAAATGATGGGTCGTTGTATGCAACTGGCCTTGAAAGATGCACAGATCAGTGCCGAACAGATTGATTATGTCAATGCGCACGGTACCTCGACCGATCAAGGCGATATTGCTGAAACCCAAGCCACAGCACAGTTGTTGGGCAAGAAACCGATTAGCTCATTGAAGAGTTATTTTGGGCATACTTTGGGGGCCTGTGGTGCGATTGAAGCATGGCTGAGTATTGAAATGCTCAATCGAAACAGCTTTGTTCCGACCTTAAATTTGCAGCAAGTTGATCCACGCTGTGGTGATTTAGATTATATTATTCAAGAAAATAGAAACATCAACGCCAATGTCATGATGTCGAATAATTTTGCCTTTGGCGGTATTAATACATCCATTATTTTTAAACGTTATTCACAGTAGGGGAACAATATGAATATCAAAATGCTCGGTCTTGCGGCCATTTTGGGTTTTGCCACCATCAGCAGTGCACAAGCGGCAGACAAAGTCCATGATTTCGACTTTAAAGCAGCGGTGGATCGCGCCGTGGCGGATGGCACTTTAGACAACTCAGTGAAGTTTTATTTGGCGGGGACCAAATCAGGCGGAAAACTGGTTAAAGCCGATGTCGTGACCAATAAAAAAACCAATGGTTTTGGTAAATCAGCAGAAACCTCATGTGACCACGTCTTACGCTCAGCGTTATTGCAAATGCAAAACTCTGCCAAGGCACAAGGTGCCAATGCAGTCACCAACATCGTCAGTTATTTCAAATCCAATGAAAGCAAAAGTGCACAGACCTATCAGTGCCATAAAGGTACAGCAGTGGCTGGTGTCGCACTGAAAGGCAACTTGGTTCGCTTCTAAGTAAAGGCTTTAAATCAATGATCTAAGCTTAACTCGCGTCAGCGGGTTAAGCTTTTTTAAGTGAGTTTTATGCTGTTTTTAAACCCCTCATTGCGCAGCAGTGCTGCTTAGCTTTTTTAAGCAAGGAGCGCCTCAGAATTCAACATGGTTTTGAATTCGGAGGAATTCCCCTCTTTGGCAAAGATGAGCCATATATGGCGCAAGAGGGGAGATTTTGAGCATAAGATACGCGCAGAAAGTGGCGTGGAAACTCAGCTTTCGACGCTAAGCCCTTAACTCACTAGCATTCGGGTTAAGGGAGATTTAAACATAGCAAGGAGCACCCGCCCATGCGGCAAGCGCGCATTAAAATCCATCTGCAAGCATTGAGTGAGCTTATTCCTTTTTCTCGGACTGACTTTGCCGATTTAAAATCCTTCAATCACGCCAAAACCCAAACCATCCATCAGCAGCGTCTATACGTGCTGAATCAATATCTGCAAAGCCCAACTGATACTGAGGCCTATGCGCAGCATGATCAAACTTCGGCACAACACCCAGTCTTAAGGGCTGATGATCTGGCGCGTAGCTCACATGGCAAACCCTATCTCCCGAATCATCCTGAATTGGCATTTAACCACTCGCATAGTCAGCAGCATTATGCCTTGGCCATGTCGAACAGCGTGCAGGATCTTGGGGTAGATCTCGAAGACTTGGCACGTAAAGTCCGTTTCGATGCCTTGGCACAACATGCTTTTGATGCAGATGAATATGCACATTGGCAGGCGACGGGTCAGGACCCGATCTATTGGTTCAAGGTCTGGACCGCCAAAGAGGCAATTCTCAAGGCCTCAGGCTTGGGCATCCGGATGAGTCTGAATCAATTACATACCGGTTGCAGTCCTACACAAGACCAAGGGCGCTGTACGCATGCCATTCTGGGAGACTTTTGCTTTCAGCATATTCAAACCGATGCGGTGATGCTGACCGTGGCATGGCGGGTGGGGGATGGGATGGATTGGCCTGAGATCAAAGTATTGGGTTGAATGAAACTAATCTCATCACAGTATCTTTGAACGTGTATTGCATAAAAGTGTTGCCATGCACATGTCGCAGAGCTCATAGCATGTCCGCGGCACAGCTTAGGGACGTCTGTTGCTGCTAGAACTTGCTTGAAAACACTGATGATGAAGCGGTCTGAATATTGAGATGTTTTCATATTAAATCGATTTAAATCAAGGATGTTCGACTTTCTACTTTAAAATTCAACTATTATTTTTAGGGAGCATTCGCTTCAACAAAGGTCCTTAATCTACTTGTGTTGTAGTAAAATAGGTGCAATTTATTCCATATCAATAATTTACAGGGCGTTATATGGCACGTGCTCCAAAAAAGGAAAGCAAGCAGGAATCTCTAGAGGTTGTACTGTGGAAATCAGCTGATAAGCTACGCAAAAATATTGATGCTGCTGAATATAAGCATGTGGTACTCGGTCTAATTTTCCTAAAATATATTTCTGATTCTTTTGATGTGCATTATCAGCAATTGGTCAAAGGTGAAGGTGAGTTTGCAGGTGCTGATCCAGAAGATCGTGATGAGTATATTGCCTATAATATTTTCTTTGTTCCTGAACAAGCACGTTGGAATTATCTGCTCAGTCAAGCCAAGCAAACTACGATTGGTCAATTGGTTGATAAAGCAATGGAAGCCATTGAGGATGAAAATCCACAGCTCAATGGCGTACTGCCTAAAGTCTATGCACGGCAAAACCTAGATGCCACCATACTGGGTGAGTTGATCGATATGATCGGCAATATTGCACTTGGTGATGCCAAAGCACGCTCTGCCGATGTACTCGGTCATGTATTTGAATACTTCCTCGGTGAATTTGCACTCGCAGAAGGTAAGCAAGGTGGGCAGTTCTATACGCCTAAGTCCATCGTCAGTCTCTTGGTGAATATGCTTGAACCCTATAAGGGCCGTGTCTTTGATCCGTGTTGTGGTTCAGGTGGTATGTTTGTGCAGTCGGAGCAATTCGTCGAAGCACACCAAGGCCGTATTGATGACATCTCGATTTATGGTCAAGAAAGTAATCAGACTACATGGCGCTTAGCCAAGATGAACTTGGCGATTCGTGGTATTAACGCTGAGCATGTCAAGTGGAACTCGGAAGGTTCATTTCTCAATGATGCACATAAAGACCTGAAAGCTGACTTTATTATTGCCAACCCACCCTTTAACGTGTCGGATTGGAGTGGGGAACAACTGGCAGGTGATGCCCGCTGGCAATATGGGGCACCACCAGCAGGTAACGCCAACTTTGCATGGATGCAGCACTTCTTATTTCACCTATCACCCAAAGGTCAAGCCGGTGTGGTACTGGCCAAAGGGGCGTTGACCTCTAAGACCAGTGGTGAAGGCGAGATCCGTAAGGCTTTGGTGGCGGAGGCCAATGTGATTGATTGCATCGTCAATCTACCTGCAAAACTTTTCCTGAATACGCAAATTCCTGCTGCACTGTGGTTTATGCGGCGTGATCGTGCCAACTCCAATACGTACCGCGATCGTAGCGGTGAAATCCTATTTGTCGATGCACGTAACTTGGGCCATCTGATCAACCGTCGCAGCAAAGTCCTCTCTGAAGAAGACATTCAGCTGATCACAGATACTTATCACAACTGGCGTAATCCAGAAGGGGTTTATGAAGATGTGGCCGGTTTTTGTGCTTCAGTGTCACGCGATAAAGTCGCAGAACTCGACTATGTACTGACTCCGGGTCGTTATGTCGGACTGGCGGATGATGAAGATGAGTTTGACTTTAAAGAGCGTTTTACAGCACTCAAAGCAGAGTTTGAGGCGCAGTTGGTAGAAGAAAGCAAACTCAATCAGGCGATTGCTGAGAATTTGGCCAAGGTGATGGTATGAGTTGGGAGTTAAAATCTTTAGGGGAGTTTTGTCATTTTCAGCGTGGGCATGATTTGCCTAAAACAAAAATGAAAGATGGTGTAATTCCTGTAGCAGGTTCTAATGGGATTATTGGATACCATGATGTAGCAACAACAAAAGGCCCAGGTATAACTATTGGGCGAAGTGGAAATATTGGTACGCCAAAGTTCTACAAACATGACTTTTGGGCGCATAATACAGTTCTTTATGTAAAAGACTTTAATGGTAACAATCCTTTATTTACATATTACCTTCTTCATGGTATTGATTTTAATGGTTTTAATACAGGTAGCGCCGTACCCAGCCTTAATAGAAATCATATACATGAACTTGAGCTTCGTGTTCCTTCTCTCCCTGAACAAAAAGCCATTGCTTCAGTCCTTTCATCATTGGATGACAAAATCGATCTACTCCATCGTCAGAATAAAACCTTAGAAGCTATGGCTGAGACGCTGTTTAGACAGTGGTTTATTGAAGAGGCGAAGGAGGATTGGGAGGAGTTTCTATTCTCAGATTTTTTCAAAGTTAAGCATGGTCATGCTTTTAAAGGTGAATTTATTACACCAGAAAAATGTAAATATCATTTAGTTACACCTGGTAATTTTGAAATAGGTGGTGGCTTTAAATCATCCAAATTTAAGTACTACTCTAGTGAGGAAATTCCAAAAGACTATATTTTTGATGAGTTGGATTTTATCGTCACCATGACTGACTTAAGTAAAGAAGGCGATACATTAGGGTATCCTGCATTTATTCCTTTGCATGATCAAAATGATATTGTGTATTTACACAATCAGCGAGTTGGTAAGGTGTTATTTGATAATTCAGTGGCAAGTAAGTTCTTCTTCTACCTACTTATGAAGCAGGATGTATACCAGCAGTTCATCGTTGGTTCATGTACAGGAACATCTGTTAAACACACTTCGCCATCAACGATTGGTTCCTTCACTTTTAAAAAGGCACCAAATGAGCTGTTATGGGAGTTTGATCAGATCGTACAGAAGCAATTCTCTAGAATTTTTCTTAATCAAAAACAAATCCAAACCCTCGAAAAACTTCGTGATACGCTTTTACCCAAGTTAATGAGTGGCGAAGTGCGGGTGCAGTTTAAAGACTGAGTTCATAGTCAAGACAATGGGGCAGTGAATTGAGTTTGCTGCCTCAGTAGAACATTAATAAAGATAAGCCAGCCTTTGGGCAGCACTTAAGTAAAGTTGGAAAGCGTATGAAAGAGTCCGATATCGAGCATATGGCGATCGCGCTATTGCAAGCACAAGGCTATACCGCGGTCTATGGCCCAGATATTGAAATGTCTGGACTATATCCGATGCGCAGCTATAAGCAAGTTGTGCTGGAAAAGCAGCTATTGCAGAGTATTGGGCGCCTCAACCCACATCTTAGTGAAGATAAATGCCAAGAAGCATTGAAACAGGTGCTCGGCATCCAATCACCTGATTTGCTCAGTAATAATCAGACTTTCCATCGTATGCTGACCGAAGGCATTACCCTTGAGGTGCAAAAAAATGGCAATACTCAAGGTGAACTGGTCTGGCTCATCGACTTTGAGCATCCAACAAATAATGAATTTCAGGTGATCAGCCAAATTACCATTAAGGAAGCCCGCCGTACTCGTCGTCCAGACTTGATACTCTATGTCAATGGCATGCCACTGGTGGTGATCGAACTCAAAAGTGCAGTCAGTGAGCGTGCTAGCGTTGAGACGGCCTATAAGCAGATTCACACCTATCAAGATCAAATTCCGACGCTATTTACCTACAACGCATTCAATGTGATTTCGGATGGACTAGAAGCCAAAGCAGGTACAATTTCCGCAGACTTGAGTCGTTATATGGCATGGAAGACCAGTAACGGTGTAGATCAAGCAGGCAAGACCCAGCCGCAACTCGAAGTCCTGATTCAAGGGATGCTGAATCCAACCACGTTACTCGATATGATCCGACATTTTACGGTGTTTGAGGCGACCAAGCACCAAGATGCACAAGGTCTGATCAGCATTAAAACCATAAAAAAAATAGCGGCCTATCACCAATATTATGCAGTCAATGCTGCGGTGCTTTCGACCATTCGGGCGACAGCGGTGAATACAAACTCTCAATCCGCAGAAAGCGCCGTGCAGATCCAAGGACGCAATAAAAACAGTTTGGTTCCCGAGCAGGCTTTAGGCGATCGTAAAGCAGGTGTGGTGTGGCATACCCAAGGGTCGGGGAAGTCTTTGTCGATGGTGTTCTATACCGGCAAAATTGTACTGGCATTGGACAATCCTACTGTGTTGGTGATTACAGACCGTAATGATCTTGATGATCAACTCTTTGGTACTTTTTCTGCATCTACTCAGCTGCTTAGACAAAGCCCTCAACAAGCAGACTCACGCCAAGAACTTAAAGAACTGCTTAAAGTCGGTTCAGGTGGGGTAATTTTTACCACCATTCAAAAGTTTCAACCTGATGATGGTTCAAGCATCTATGAGCAATTGTCTGATCGAACCAATATCATTGTGGTAGCAGATGAAGCGCATCGTTCGCAGTATGGTTTTAGTGCGCGCGAGGTCGATGTCAAAGATCAAGACGGCCAGGTGACCGGAAAGAAAACCGTCTATGGTTTTGCCAAATATATGCGCGATGCACTGCCGAATGCCACTTATCTTGGTTTTACCGGTACGCCGATTGAAAGCAACGATGTCAACACGCCTGCGGTATTCGGCAACTATGTTGATATTTATGATATTTCCCAAGCAGTTGAAGATGGGGCTACGGTCAGGATTTTCTATGAAAGTCGTTTGGCTAAAATTAGTATCAGTGACGAAGGCAAAGAACTGATCAAAGCTTTTGATGATCAGTTTAGTGAAGATCAGCTCAATGAAACTCAAAAAGCGCGTGGCAAATGGGCGCGTGTTGAAGGATTAATTGGGAGTCGTGAGCGTATCAAAGCCATTGCCCAAGATATTGTGCAGCATTTTGAGCAACGCTTGGTCGCGAATGCCAATCAAGGTAAGGGCATGATTGTCAGTATGTCTCGGCGTATCGCGGTTGCACTTTACAATGAGATTGTTGCACTTAAACCTGAATGGCACAGCGATGATCTTTATGATGGCGTGATTAAAGTTGTTATGACAGCAAGTGCTGATGACGGTGCCGAGATTGCTCAGCATCACACCACCAAACGTGAACGACAGATCTTAGCCAATCGCATGAAAGACAATGACGACAAGCTGAAGTTAGTCATTGTCAGGGATATGTGGTTAACAGGTTTCGATGCGCCAAGTATGCATACGTTGTATATCGACAAACCGATGAAGGGTCATAACTTGATGCAAGCCATTGCACGGGTTAACCGTGTCTACAAAGACAAAGTCGGTGGCTTAGTGGTGGATTACCTCGGGATTGCATCTGATCTCAAAGAAGCCTTGTCGTTTTACTCGGATGCAGGCGGTAAGGGTGATCCAGCTTTGGTGCAAGAAGAAGCCGTTACGCTATTGCAAGAAAAGCTCGAGGTGCTGGATGCCATGATGCATGGTTATGATTATCGTGCTTATTTTTCAGCAGATACTGTAAGAAAGCTATCGATTATTTTGGAGGCTGAAGAACATATCTTAGGCGTCGATCAGGGCAAGGCGAAAACACGTTTTTTGAGTGCCGTGTCCACGATGTCACAAGCTTTTGCCCTAGCCACGCCACATCCAGCAGCGATGGAGCTTGCAGCTGTGGTTTCGTTCTTCCAATCTCTGAAAGCACGCTTGATCAAGTTCAACACTGGCACTGGCCAAGGCATAACGGACAATGAGGCTGAACTAGAGGCTCAGGTGAAACAAACCATCGACCAAGCTTTGGTGACTGAACAAGTGATCGATATTTTTGATGCCGCGGGTATCCAAAAACCTGATATTTCTATTCTGTCAGATGAATTTATGGATGAAATGCGTGGCTATGAGCATAAGAATATTGCACTTGAAACACTCAAGAAACTACTTGCGGATGAAATCCAAGTACGAGAAAACCGTAGTGTTGCTCAGGGTAAAAAGTTGATGGATATGCTGAGTGCTGCGATCAAAGGTTATCAAAGCAAAGTTCTAACCGCTGCGGAAGTGATTGAGGAATTGATTAAACTTGCAAAAAGCATTCAAGAGTCAGATAACTTGGCTGCTGAGCTCAATCTGACGGAATACGAATATGCGTTCTATTCAGCCGTAGCAGAAAATAAAAGTGCACGTGACCTCATGGAGAAAGAGGTACTTAGAGAGTTAGCCGTCGTGCTTACTGCTTCAATCCGTAAGAATGTCAGCATTGATTGGTCCATCAAAGAATCTGCTCGAGCGAAAATACGTGTGATTGTGAAGCGTCTATTGAAAAAATATGGCTATCCACCAGATATGGCATTGTTGGCGACAGAAACAGTATTGCAGCAAGCAGAACAATTGGCAGATGAGCTAGCGGTATAAAGTAGGGGGGATCTATGATTATCCCCCAAGCTTTGCATTTTCTACTCGCCATAGGTCTCTATGGAATACCAAGGGCCGCAACTCTAGCGTAGCCCGTTGTGAAGTACAATGCTTGCCGCATCTCTACAGGAGCAGCATAGTACAGGATTTTATATTCGTTTTGGTTTTGCAGCACTGACAGAACAAGAGATGACGCAAATGATTCACCATTTATATGACGCATTTGTTCACGCCGAGCATGATCTTTCTGCTCAACAGGCAAGGTTGCCATCGCCATAAAAAAAGCCAGTCATTTCGACTGGCTTTTTTTAAACTTGATCAAACAGAGCGATCGAGACAGGGCTTAAGGAATTTCGTTTTCCTCAAACTCTGGCTTCACTTGGACGATAAAGTCTTGACGATTCAGACCACGCCATAGGGCGAAGGCTGTCCCGATATAGATCGATGAATACGTCCCGACAAATACCCCGACCAACATGGTCACAGAGAACCATTTCAAACCATCACCGCCGAGGAACATCATCGCGAGTACCACCAAGAGCAAAGTCATGGAGGTGTGGATGGTACGACGTAAGGTTTCAGTCAGTGCAATGTTGACCACTTCAACCGGAGAAGCACCGCGAATTTTACGGAAGTTCTCACGGATACGGTCCGAGACCACGATGTTATCGTTCAAGGAGAAGCCGATAATCGCCAAGATCGCCGCCAATACCGTGAGGTCAAATGGCCACTGCATCATGGCAAAGATCCCGAGGGTCACGATGATGTCGTGGAATAACGACAGTACCGCACCCATCGCCAGTTTGAACTCAAAGCGAATGGTGACATAGACCAGCATCAAGATCAGTGCCAAAGCCACTGCGCCCGCAGAACGTAGATACAGCTCGTTACCGACTTGACCACCGACCGCATCGACTTTATCGACTTTGGCGGGGTTGTTCGGGAGCTGTACCGCTTGGGTCAGGGTCTTGGTTAGATCTTCAACTTCAAGCTCTTCTTGTACCGGCATCCGCACGATGAGGTCTTTTTGCGTCCCCAAAGTTTGTACCACCGCGTCTTTAAAGCCAGCCTCATTGAGGGCACGCACCACATCACCTTGCTGGGCAGCATGGGTGTAGTTCAGCTCAGCAGAAACACCGCCAGTAAAGTCGAGACCGAGATTGAGCTTGTTGGTCGCCAAAAAGAAAATACTGGCGATGGTGATCAAGATCGAGAGGATCGCAGCAGGTTTTGCGATCTTCATAAAGTTGATGATGCGCTCGTCTTCTGGACGTCCGTACTTCTTATCCGCTGGTTTCTCTGGTTGCTGTTCAGGCAACTGCTCAGCTTGTTTTTCAGGTTGAGTCATATCAGTCATGGTGATCTCCTATATGCTCAACTTTTTCAAGTTACGTTTTCTGCTGTAAATGATATGAACCACAGCACGTGTGACCGTAATCGCAGTAAACATTGAACAAACAATACCAATCATCAAGGTCACGGCAAAGCCTTTAATCGGACCAGTACCGATCAAGAACAGAATCGCAGCCACCAATAAAGTCGTCAAGTTGGAGTCGAAAATGGTGTTATAGGCACGATCATAACCGGCGACAATGGCCTGTTTCGGCGAAGCCCCCCATTTGATCTCCTCTCGTATTCGCTCACAGATCAGGACGTTGGCATCGACTGCCATGCCGATGGTGATCACGATCCCCGCAATCCCTGGTAGGGTCAGTGAGGCACCTAACCATGACATCACAGTCAGGATCATCGCCAAGTTCAAGACCAGCGCCATATCTGCGATTAAACCAAATAGACGGAAGAACACCACCATCCAGATCGCCACCAAGATAAAGCCGACTTGAGTCGAGAGTATGCCTTTGTCGATATTTTCCTGACCCAGACTTGGACCCACCACACGTTCTTCAACGAAGTACATCGGCGCAGCAAGTGCTCCGGCACGTAGCATCAAGGCCAACTCATTGGCTTCTTGCATCGACAGGCCAGTGATCACGAAGCTTGAACCCAAGACATCGTTGATACGTGCAGCACTAATCACCACAGACTCAGTATATGGGGTACGCACTTCAGTCAGCTCACCCGTGACAGGATCTGCAACCGTGCTGATTTTTTGTTTGCTCTCGATGAACAAGACAGCCATCAACTTATTCAAGGCATTACGTGTGGCATCTGCCATCAACTTACCGCCTGCACTGTCCAAGTTTACGGCCACTTGTGGCGCGCCAGTTTTTGGATCAAATGAGGTTGAAGCACCTTGAACACGTTCACCGGTCAGGATTCGACTACGATTGAGCAAGATTTCACGACCACTTTTGAGTGAGTCCATGGCAAAGGCTTCAGTCCCTGGCGGAAGTACCGCATTGGCTTTACCCGTGTATGGATCAATCACTTGGTCATTCAGATCAGAAACCAAACGGAACTCAAGGTTCGCAGTACGACCGAGGACACGTTTCGCCGCTGCGGTATCTTGCACACCTGGTAATTCCACCACGATGCGGTTACTGCCTTGGGTTTGTACCAAGGCTTCTGCCACACCGAGCTCGTTAATACGATTACGCAGCGTAATTAAGTTTTGTCCGAGGGCGTTAGATTCAATCTCTTGCTTGGTGACATCGTTATAGGTCAAACGTAAGCTTGCACCTGTGCTGGTCGCCAATGCTTGTTGATTATATTTGTTGCCTTCACGGCGTAAAAAATCCATCGCTGCAGCACGGTCATCATTGCTGGCAAACTGCAAGGTGATCACGTTGTTGTTGAGCGATAGACTATTAAATTTGATTTTTGCTTCGCGTAGCTGACGACGTAAGTCGGTCGCTGAAGTTTCCATACGCTGCGCAACGGCTTTATCCATATCCACTTCAAGCAAGAAGTGAACACCACCACGCAAGTCCAACCCCAATTTCATCGGTTTAGCACCGATTTTTTGCAGCCATAGTGGCGTCGTTGGTGCCAAGTTTAAGGCCACCACATAGTCTTCACCCAAGCCAGTACGTAAAGATTCTTGGGCTTTGAGCTGTGCATCTGTGGAGCTTAAACGCAGCAGTGCCGCATTGTTGTTAAAGGTATTATCATGAGTGACGATATCGTCGCTCTTTAAAATTTGCTCTGCTTTTTGTATCACGCTTTGGTCAATCTGCGTACCAGCATTGGCACCAGAAATCTGAACTGCAGGCTCATCGGGATACAAACTAGGCAGCGCGTATAATGTACTGACGATAAGCACTACTATAATCAGTAAATATTTCCATGCCGGATAACGCATTTGCTTTCTTCTTAAAATGAAAAAGTCGTGCTCTCACACGACTATT
>JASLJB010000283.1 GCA_030152605.1 Acinetobacter sp.
TTGAAATTTGATAAAAGCTTCCGCCAATTTCTGTCCAAACTTCATCAGTTTTGGTTTGACGATCGGGATGACGCGCGACTCATTCGACCAATACAAACGTGCACGATGGAGTTGACGAAACCAATCCATGCGTGCAAACAGATGCTGATCAAGACGGCCATAGCGTCGTTCATCGCGCGGAATCACCCAAGCCGCAGTACGCTGAAACACATAGAGTTGTTTGACTTGAGGCGCGATTTCAGGGATATACTGAATCGCACTACCGCCTGTGCCAATTGAGGCAACCTGTTTACTGTTTAAGTCATAATCATGCTGCCACTCGGAGGAGTGAAATACTTCACCTTTGAATTTTTCAATCCCTTTGATTTTTGGAATTTGAGCGACATGTAGTGGGCCTGAGGCAAAGATCACAAATTGGCTTTCAATGTTCTGGCCATTGCTTAAGCCAACTGTCCAGTGCAGGGCGTGTTCATCATAGCGAATGGATTGGACATTTTGCTTGAATTGAATGTGGCGATCGAGTTGAAATTTCTGGATTAAATCTTGAATATATTCAAATATCTCAGGTGCTTCCGCATAACGTTTGCTCCAGTCTGACTTTGCTGCAAAGGATAGCGAATACATATGTGACTGCACATCGCAGGCAGCACCCGGGTATTGGTTTTCTCGCCAAGTACCGCCGACCTGATCGGCTTTTTCTAAAATAATAAAATCATTTAAGTTGGCTTGTTTTAAACGAATCGCCATGGCCAAACCGCCGAAGCCTGCACCAATGATGACAATCTTGGTTTTTGTTAAGTTTTGCGATTGAGATATCACTTCAGTCATGTTTTATTATCCAGTGCTTTTATGATGTGTTTTAGCTTAAGTGGTTTTTAATGCAAACAACATGATCATAATAACGAATTGATTGATAATTTCGGCAAATACTGTGGTTGATTTATGCCTGATTTAAGCTGTTTGTCTCTAAATATATGCCGATCTCCGAAGCGATGGAAACTGAACTGATGAAGCGCTCAATGCTCAGTCTGATCTATCTGATTAATGGAATGCGTCATGCTGGAATCGATGTGGATGCACGTTTGGCACGGATTGGTATTCGTGCCAGTGCATTAAATCCGCATGCGGTTTTTCACCCCAGTCTCGAGCTGAATATTCTGGATTACCTTGGGCAGCAAGTAGCGCCGGAACTTGGCTTACGCGTGGGGCAGCACTATGCTTTGGCCGGTTATGGGCCATTGTTGATGTTGCTGCTGAGTGCTGAACGGATCGAAGACGTATTGATTTATGGGGTGCGTTTTCAGAAGCTGACCCATTTATTCGGGACTTTGGCGGTACAACGTCAAGCCGATCAGATCGAGCTGAGTTACCTGCCGATAGATTTGGCAACAGAATTGGGGCAGTTTAGAGCGCAATGTGAGACTTCGGGGACCTTAAAGTTTATACAGGATTTGTATAAAATGATGGGCTTATCTGCACCCAAGATCAGGGTGGTGTTGCCTTTTGCCGCACCTAAAGATCAACAGTTGCTGGGTCAATATCTGGACTATTATGGGCAGGATGTGCAATTTTCAGCAGACAAGGCCTATTTTTATTTGGATCAGCAGTTGTTGGGGATCAAGATACCGAGTGCAGATGCAATGACCTGTCGTTTGTATCGCGAGAAGTGTCAAAAGGAATTGGCGCGATTGGCTTATTCCTCAAACAGCAACAGTTTGGTGGAGCAGGTCAGGGACTATTTAGAACTACAACAAGGGATATTGCCAAGCATGGATAAAACGGCCCAGGCATTGAATATGCCAGAAAGAACCTTGCGACATCGTTTGCAGCAACTGAATACCAGTTTTAAACAGATTCGAGAACAATTGATTCAACGTAAAGCCATCGAGATGATTGAAAACAAATCTTATCCCATGAATGAAATTGCAGAACGGTTAGGTTATTCGGAAACGGCAGCCTTTAATCATGCCTTTAAGCGTTGGTTTGGGCATAGTCCACGCCAATATCGAAAGTAAGCGCATGGCTTTTATTTTATTCAATCGTCACTGCTGTTGCTTTGGCTCCCCAAGCTTGTGTTCCGATCAGCGCAGGGGGATATGCCAAAGTTTTATTTATATTGGCGATTTATTCGCTATACTTCCATCAGCCTTTAAAAGTTCATTTATGCTATGTCAGATCAGAAACCCGCACTAAACACAGCCTATGTGGCTTTATCACCCGCTGAACAGTATGCCCAAGCACTCTCATCTGGAAAATTCATGCCAGACGAGGCGCAAGCGCAAGCGGTACATGAGTTGGATCGCGTTTGGCAAGAGCTTGTAAGTCGCTATAAAGCGTCTAAAAAAGCCTTTCGTCGTTTCCGTCGTCAAACTGCACCGCGCGGTGTTTATATGTGGGGTGGGGTCGGACGAGGTAAAACTTGGCTGATGGATCAGTTTTATGAATCAGTGCCATTTCGCCGTAAAACGCGGATGCATTTTCACCATTTTATGCAGTTTGTGCATAAAGAGCTGAATAAATTATCCGGTCAACGCAACCCTTTGGATTTGGTTGCGGATCAGATTTATAAAGAAGCGGTGGTGATTTGTTTTGACGAATTCTTTGTTTCAAACGTCACTGATGCCATGATCTTGAGTGACTTGTTCCAAAAGTTATTCCAACGTGGGATTACTTTGGTGGCGACATCGAATATTGCACCAGATGGTTTATACCGCGATGGGATTCACCGTGATCGCTTTTTGCCAACCATTGAAATGGTCAAGCAAAACTGTGCGGTGTTGAATGTAGATGCCGGTGTGGACTATCGTTTGCGGGTATTAAAACAAGCGCAATTATTTAAAACACCGCTGACGCATGAACATCATTTGTGGATGACTGAGCGCTTTACCGCGTTGACCAATTCGCAAAAGGTCTCTGAAGAATCGATCCTGATTAATAGTCGTATTGTCGGCACCATTGGTCATACTGAAGATGTGTTGTGGTGTGAATTTTCAGAACTGTGTTTAAAGCCACGTAGTCCAGCCGATTTTATTGAAATCGCCAATATTTATAATACGGTCTTGGTCAGTAATGTGCCGCATTTAACGGATTATTTATCTGAAGGCACACGCCGTTTTATTTATTTGGTCGATGAGTTTTATGACCGAGGAGTCAAGTTATTATTGACCTCGGAAGATAATATTATCGAAATATATAAAGGCGAGAAACTGGCTTTTGAAATTGAACGGACACGTTCACGGTTACTTGAAATGCAGTCAGATGAATATTTACAAGCCGCGCATCGTCAAATTAAAGACACTGAACTTCAAGTTGAACCGAATCAGCGTTCAGGCTAAGCTGCCGATTATTTAAGCTGTTTAAATAAACTTGTCCAAATTCAGCACGCTACGGCGTGCTTTTTGTTGTCACTTAAGTTCGGTGTTGAGGTCGACATTGCTGCATATTCATGGCTTAATCAAGGGAGGGTTGAGGATTTAATATACCGAGCATTGGATTAAATAAATGCATCTATGCTGTGTTTATATCTAACTTTGGTCTAATGCGCATAGAGGACATGGATTTTAAACTAAGCCAGCCGAGATAATATATCTTATTGAATATTAAGGCTTCTGTAATGATTTTAAATCAGCTTGTCAAGTCAGTGAGTTGAGAAAATGATTACTATTTAGCAGTGTGATATTACTATTCAGCTCGGTTTAAATCGGTATACTAAGATCTCTTGTTATAAAAAATAGCCATATCAGGAAAGACAATGACTGCACGTATTCAACAAGGTAAGTTAGCAATCGCTAAAGAACTCTACGATTTTAT
>JASLJB010000023.1 GCA_030152605.1 Acinetobacter sp.
TGGTGGATTTTCTACAACTTTGGCCATGCGGCAGGCTTCCATACTTGGATTCCCACCGATGAAGAAATGGATTGGCTCTCTGAGAAATATCCAGACACCTTCGACAAATACTATCGTCCACGTTGGGAAATGGCACGCAAACTCGAAGCTGAAGGCAAACGTTTCTACTCGGATGGCTTACCACAACTGTGTCAGGTTTGTCAGATTCCGATGACCTTTACTGAGATGGAAATCGACCCAACGATGTTTAGTTATCGCGATAGCATCTTTAATGGTGAGCGTTATCACACCTGTTCCGATGGTTGTCACGACATCTTTGAACGTGAACCAGAAAAATATGCCCAAGCATGGATGCCCGTCAATCAAATCTTACAAGGCAACTGTGGTGGCCCAGACCTCGAAAGCATCTTGCGTGACTACTACAACATGAATGTCGGTGCCGACAATATGGATATCGAAGGTTCGCCCGATCAACAACGTTGGAATAAATGGAAAGGTAACGCGGGTTAAGCGCGTTGCAACACCGTAGCGCGAAAAGACACAGACCCAAACATCGCAAAGCCCCCAGATAAAGGAATCATCTCATGGCAGTACGTGCAATAACTCCAGAATACCGCTTCGCTGCGCGCGATGCACAAAGCAACTATGGCGACAATATTTTGCTGTATATCGGCTGGGATCATCACACCCTATTTTGTTCCGCCAAGGCATTTTTGATTTCGCCTGACGCCACCTTTCAACAACTTCTAGATGAATTGATGCCAGCTGGATTTTCACAACATCCAGAGTTTGCGCAGATTGACTGGAGCAAAACCCAATTCAACCTAGATCGCCAACAAATTCAGCCCCAAGCACAGCAACGCTTGTCTGAGCTGGGTTTTGGCCACAAATCTTTATTACGCTTTATGACTCCGGGATTGACGGGTTATAACGGCAGCCATGTCTAAGCGAGGTGCAACATGAGTTATCAAGTGACGATTGAACCCCTCGGCACCACGATCGAGGTCGAGGATGGCCAAACCATCCTCGATGCCGCATTGCGTCAGGGCGTATGGTTGCCCTTTGCCTGCGGTCATGGCACCTGTGGGACCTGTAAAGTCCAAGTCACGGAGGGTTTTTTTGACCTCGGTGATGCCTCCCCCTTTGCGCTGATGGACATTGAACGTGAGGAAAATAAAGTTCTCGCCTGCTGCTGCACACCCGAATCCGACATGGTGATCGAGGCCGACGTGGATGAAGACCCCGATTTCATGGGTTATTTGATCGAAGATTATCAAGCCAAAGTCATCGAGATCACCGACCTATCCCCGACCATCAAAGGTGTGCGCTTGGCACTCGATCGCGGCATGCAGTTCCAAGCCGGTCAATACATCAACCTGCAACTGCCCGGGATTGAAGGCACACGTGCATTTTCCATCGCCAACTCACCACGCCAAGATGATGTGCTGGAGCTGCACATCCGCCATGTTCAAGGCGGTGCAGCCACCAGCTATGTGCATCAACAGCTACAAGTCGGAGAGGAATTGAATGTGTCCGGGCCTTATGGTCAGTTCTTTGTACGTAAGTCCGATGATAAAGACATGATCTTTATTGCCGGCGGCTCGGGCCTATCTAGTCCGCAATCCATGATCTTGGACTTGCTCGAACAAGATGACACTCGCATCCTGTATCTCTTCCAAGGCGCGCGTGATGTGGCTGAGTTATATAACAAAGAATTGTTTGAGTCTTGGGTCAAGACCTATCCCAATTTTCGCTATATTCCGGCACTAAATGCCCCCAAAGCTGAGGATCAATGGAACGGCTTTACCGGTTATGTGCATGAAGCAGTGGCAGATTATTTTGAAAATAAATGCTCAGGTCACAAAGCTTATCTCTGCGGCCCGCCACCGATGATCGATGCTGCGATCTCAACCCTGATGCAGAGTCGTTTATTTGAGCGCGACATTCATACCGAACGTTTCCTTAGTGCAGCAGATGGCGCCAATCCAGAATCACGTTCTGCGCTGTTTCGACATATCTAAATATCACTTCGACACGCTCTAGGCTGCTGAATCAGGCAGCCTTTTGCATTCGAGCCTGAAAAAGATCTGAGCTAGATATTCTGATCTACACGGATTTTTAAATTTTCTATAAAAATATATGCAATCCAAGTTTTAAGTTTTTGATTTAATTGAAGTATAATGCGCCAAAATTTAAGAGTGGATAAGCATGCCCTACATCAAGCGAACAGCGCTGATCTTTGCGGTTTTGACTGGACTGATTGCAGGGATTTATTTTTGGAATGGGCAGCGAGATATTGCGACGGATCTGAAAAAGAATCGCAACTTAGTCAGTGTGCAAAAATTCTCATTTTTTATGAAAGATACCAAGACCACGCAAATAATTTTACAGGCGCGCGCGGATGCTAAAGTCACGCGACGTGAATATAATCAAATCCAAGACAGCCATGGCGAATTTCTCGAAGAAATCCAGCGTCAGATCAACGCCAGCAAAAAACAACAAGAAACTGAATAACAGATGCGTCCTGTCGCCATCGGCATATACCAGAGATCAATCAAATAAATTTGTGGCTATGCCTGATCCCCGTGATTAAACCGATTGCAATGTGGTTTTGATGCTTAGGCTATTTTGTTCTCAAACGCTTTGCTTTTAAAAATAAGAGTGATCTCAGTATTTATATTGACTACGCGTCCCATCACGGGGTGAATAAAAAAACGCCTCAATAAAAACCATACAAAACGGAAGCCTTGCTCTATTTATAAAATAAAAAATTAGGCGAATAATCATGTTACATCAATGTAACGCATAAGAGAGTAAATCATGGCAAAACCACCGAATGCGCCAAGTACCACCGGCAATCCTTCAGGGAAAGGAAGAGGAAATAACAAGCCGCGCAACAAGTAAAATTATTCATTCTATCGGGAGTCAGGAGGTGAATTTCATTGACCTTCTGATTGAATTGCGCTGATGTTATTAGGGTCTGTTGAGTTTCATCATTCCAATTCAATCGCCCGCTGCACTGCGTTTATAATACTTAAGATACTTAGGCTATTTACAAGTTTGACGCTCTACCAATCCCAGCATTGGCCCCATACGATAGCGGGCATCATGACGATTCAGTGCCTGCGAATAAATACTCGAAATCGAACCATCTAAATATAGCGCATCCTGCACATTCAAACTCTGCTTGAAAAACTGTGCAAAATCGTAGAAGTTCACCTTGCTGCGACTCATAACAAAATACAGCTGATTGTTTTTAATCCCCACCCCATTACGAATCTTGAGCGAATCAGAATCCGCTATAAACTGCGGATTAATCACGCCCTGCGTGACCAACATCGGCCCAGATTGCGTGGCATATTGCGCTTTGAATGGCGACTTTTCATACTGGGCCGTGGTTTGAATCACGGCTTTCTGGCTATTCCATGCCAGCACCCCATTCGGTTGCATAAAGAAATTGCCCCAACCCGTTGCGGTATTTAATGCCTGAATTTTCCGGCCCTGCTCAATATACAAACCCACGGGTGAATAATCGGCATGATACATACCTGCATTCATCGCAAAGACTAAACTTTCACAGGGCTGTAGCATATTCGATATCGCTGAGAATGATTTTAAACTGCGTTGTTGCCCATCTTTTAAAAACAACTTCAGATCTTTAAATTGATCGACTCGAAACACATCATATACCTGCTGATCACGTTGCTTATACTGATGTGTGAGTGCTGCAAATACTGGGGTTGCCAGTGCAACGCTGGCACAGAGAAGTGCTAATTTAACGCGTCTCTTCATGATCAATTGGCCTGTATGGGTTAGGATACTGCCGCTAGCTTAACTAAAAACAGATCCCGATGTCGAAAAGTGCTGCGCCAATCGAAGCGCCTCTGCACCGCAGCACAGTTGATATTTTTTAGGTATAATCTAGCCTATTTCAATAAAAACAGAACCCAGTAGCGTTTATTGGACCGATGCCAACATGCAGAATAGATTGAAAAAGTACCCACTTGGTGCTCATCTTATTGTTAAAAATTTTGGTTATAGCCATCATGGTATTTATGCAGGAAAAGGCCGTGTCATCCACTACTCTGGATTAGCGCATTTTTTTAAAAAGAAACCGATCGAGACCACCTCACTAGAGAGTTTCTCGCGCGGTCGTCGCATTTCAATTCGTGGCTATAGCCAACCTAAATATAAAGGCCGTTTGGTGGTTCGGCGTATGCGTAGTCGCATGCATGAAAATAACTATCACCTGATTTTAAATAACTGCGAACATTTATGCAGCTGGGCGATTACCGGAATTGAAAGTAGCCCGCAAGTGGTGAAAATGATGAATCGTTTAACCACCATTGGTTATCTGAGTTCGATTATCTCCTATATGAATAGCTTATTTTTAACTGTTGCCACCACCTGCTTTGCCATCGTGATTTATATTAAAGTCAAATTACGCAGCAGAGCAAAAATGAAATTCTCGCCCTATGTCAGTATTAAAAACACGCAAAAGAAAATCAATAAAGACTAAAGCCTATTCAGCACCTAAAGTAATACTGCGAAATAAAAATGCCTGAGCAAGGGGCATATTTATTCCATTTTGTTTATTCCATTTTGAGTGAATGATCAACAAAGCCACCGCAGCGCTGCTGCACCCGAATCAGAATCTGTTAAACTCAGCAATGCTTTAGCTCTTAGCGCAAGACCACCATGCCCGCGAACACCTCCTTCTCCAAAAAAGATCTCGCTGCAACAACGACGAATACATCGATGGCTCCAGTCGATGCTGATCTCACTGCAGCGGCTGATCTCAGCCTCGATCAGCCGGCACAACTCAAGGCATGGATTAAGGCGCAAGCACTCGCATTGGGTTTTGCCGACTGTGTGATTGCACGGCCCGACAGCCAAGCAGAATTGGCACGTTTCAAAGAGTATTTGGCACGCGGCTATCATGGCGACATGAAATACCTAGAGGAAAACCTCGACAAGCGCGCAGATCCCACACTGCTTGTGCCGGGCACACGCAGCATTATTTGTGTGCGCATGGATTATCTGGTCGAATCTCCAAAACCGCGCTATATCCCGCATGCGCCGAACAACGCCATCATTGCACGTTATGCCCGAGGTCGGGATTATCATAAAACCATGCGTGGCCGTTTAAAAACATTGGGCAATATTATCAAGGCCAAGGTTGGTGAATTTGAATCGCGCCCCTTTGCAGACTCTGCCCCGATCTTTGAAAAGTCTTTGGCTGAAAGTGCGGGCATGGGCTGGACAGGCAAACATACCTTATTGATCCATAAAAAGTCTGGCTCTTTCTTTGTCTTGGGTGAACTGTTCACCTCCCTAGACTTACCATTTGACCAGCCTGCGAGCTCACATTGTGGCTCGTGTAGCGCTTGTATCGACATCTGCCCCACGCAGGCCATTGTCGAGCCCTATATGTTGGATGCGCGCAAATGTATCGCCTACCTGACGATTGAATTTAAAGGCATTATTCCGATTGAATATCGCCAAGCCATCGGCAATCGTATTTTTGGTTGCGATGACTGCCAACTGATCTGCCCGTGGAATCGATTCGCGAAAAAGACCAGCATTGAGGATTTTTATCCGCGCCATCAATTGGATCAAGTGACCCTACTCGATCTTTGGCGCTGGGATGAGGAGACCTTTTTGGAACGTACCCAAGGCAGTCCGATTCGCCGCACTGGCTTCCAAAGCTTTATGCGCAATATTGCCATCGGTTTGGGCAATGCGCCCTACGCTGAACAGATCATGGCCGCCTTAGAACAGGGCCTTGCTGTGCATGATGACGTGGTCAATGTGCATATTGAGTGGGCGATTCAACAACAGTTGCAAAAAGCGAAAACCGCTGCGTCCCTGATCCAAAGCCAACAAATCTAGTCAAATCTTGGCTATTCACTCAGTGTTTAGTCGCAAAGTTTCCAGCACGCGCACCTGAGATCTGTTTGGCTGAAATCGTAGAGATCAAATATTACAAATAACTTTGCAGTGAACATGCACATCTGCTGATAAATTCAGCATCGCGACGCCTGTGATTAATTTTCAATTAAATACTACAAGTTCATAGTGATAACTTGTCTATTTTGAACTTTTTGACCCTTTTCAGTTTTGATAATTCATGTATGATCGAGTCAGTTTGAAGATAAATGGATAAAATATGCAAGCACGCAACGATTGGACTCGTCAAGAAATACAAGCCTTATATGAACAACCTTTCCTCGACTTAGTTTTTCAAGCACAACAGGTTCACCGCCAGCATTTTGAAGCCAACAGTATTCAAGTCAGCACCCTGCTCTCGATCAAGACCGGTAAATGCCCAGAAGACTGTAAATACTGTTCACAATCAGTACGCTATGACTCTAAACTTGAAGCTGAAAAACGCATCGCAGTCGATAAGGTGATTCAAGAAGCCAAAGAAGCCTTGGCCTCAGGTTCGTCGCGTTTCTGCATGGGCGCCGCATGGCGTAATCCACATGAGCGCGATATGCCTTATGTTTTGGAAATGGTCAAAGAAGTAAAATCACTGGGTCTCGAAACCTGTATGACCTTGGGCATGCTGAATGCCTCGCAAGCGGTTCGCTTAAAAGATGCAGGCTTGGACTATTACAACCACAACCTGGATACCTCACGTGAACATTATGCGCATATCATCAGCACGCGTACTTTTGACGATCGTTTAAACACCATCGACCATGTGCGTCAAGCGGGCATGAAAGTATGTAGTGGTGGTATTGTTGGCCTCGGTGAAAACCGCAATGACCGTATCGGCCTACTTTATGAATTGGCCACATTGGCGATTCATCCAGAGTCTGTGCCGATCAATATGTTGGTCCCAATCGAAGGGACGCCACTGGCAGATGTAGAAAAACTCGATACCATTGAATGGATTCGCACCATTGCTGTTGCGCGCATCATCATGCCAAACAGCTATATCCGCCTCTCTGCTGGTCGTGAATCACTGTCTGATACCGACCAAGCGCTGGCCTTTATGGCAGGTGCCAACTCCTTATTCTCAGGTGAGAAATTACTCACCACACCGAATGCCGGCGAAGGTCAAGATCGTCAGTTATTCCAAAAGCTCGGTTTAGTCGCAGAGAAAGCCAAACCGACTGTGGCTGAACTTTCAGTCGATGCGATGGCGAGTTAATACCCAACTTAATCGATTAAAGCCGCAACAAATTAAAGCCCGTCTTCGGGCTTTAATTTTTTTCACTCAACATATTCACTAAACAGATTCACTGAACATATTTAAGTCATACAAGTCAGTTTTAAGTCAGTACCTTGAGGATCTGTTAAATAGGATCTGTCTGAGCTGAATAAATTTGAACTCAACGCAGCGCGTTATACAGCATTATAATGATGTGATCAGGATGCCATAACTCGCATTTAAGAACTGACCAACACGGATAATATCCACACCATTGGCATGTTCTACTCGGAGTTGTTGCTGCAACACATCAAATTCAAACCGGTCATAACAGTCTTGATGCTGACATAACCAACGCAGCGTATCTGCTAAATGATCATCGACCACATAGGTCTCGGCATTAAAATCTTTAGACATCCTGCATATACCTAACTCAAAACAGTTATTCTAGCTAAATCTGAGCAGATCTAAAACCAAGTCGTAATATTAGATCAGTGTTTTGATACTGGGAAGTTTTATGGAATATTGAGTTGGTCTTATAACAAAACCATTGATAGACAGGATTTAAAATAAAAACCATGTGACGCAAATCCAATCAGCTCAAATCAAGACATCGAGATTCAAGCACACACAAGGTATTTATTTTAAATCATAGATTGATGTTGGGATGGTTTAACGATGATATGCCCCACATTTGCGGCATACTTTGGTCACGCTGCTGTCAGCGCCAATCTCATATTCAAAAGCATGGATACAAAACAACCTTCTGATCTGTAAGAACATTAACCCTCTCCTTGTTCAAAATCATCATCTGCTACAACATATTTCATCCTGAAATATTGATGATGCTTGCTAATGTACAACTATATTTATCATATTCTGCGAATTGTTCAAGGCTTTTAAAGGACTAAATTTTAATTTATGACCATTTGTTCATATCAAGATAATCAAGCCAAAATTTATTACCTATAAATCAAGCGCCTTTTTAGAGAACGCATTAAATTTATTTACAAAAATAATGACTCCACCTATCTTGCATAAATGAGTTAAACCTATAGGATAAAGTCTTTAGACTTTTCATTAGGCTGATTCACACTTTTCGCGAATCACTTTTATTTGCAAGAAGCACTTTATTCATTTCTTAAATTTAAAATAAGGATAAAATATGCAAGGACGTATGATGTTTCAGCCGCTGCTGATTAGCAGCATTATTGAGCATGCAGCGCGTTATCACGCCGATACTGCAATCATCTCTAAAAACACCGATGGTACCATGCAGCACACCAATTGGCTGAATATCTCCAATCATGCAAAACGTTTTGCAAAATCACTCAATCTGCTCGGCTTAAAACAACACGATCGGATTGCGACGATTGCTTGGAATAATCATCGCCACCTAGAATCGTGGTATGCGATTTCTGGAAATGGCATGATCTGCCATACGATTAATCCACGTCTCTTCCCAGAACAACTGATATTTATTATTAATGATGCAGAAGATAAAGTCTTACTGTTTGATAAAACCTTTTTACCTTTAATTAGCGGAGTCAAAGCGCATATTCCGCGTGTTGAACATTTTATTTATTTAGGTGCTTATGACCAAGATGTAGTCGATGCGCTACCAGAAGCCAAGTTTTATGATGATCTAATCGCAGCTCAAGATGATCAATTTGAATGGCCACAGTTCGATGAAACCACAGCCAGTTCATTGTGTTATACCTCAGGTACCACGGGCAATCCCAAGGGCGCACTGTATAGCCACCGCTCAACTGTATTGCACAGCTTTGCGATTTCACTCCCCGATTCACTCCACTTATCTGCGCATGATGTGATGTTGCCAGTGGTGCCGATGTTCCATGTCAATGCATGGGGCACACCGTATGCCGCAGCCATGGTCGGTTGTACTATGGTTTTGCCGGGACCGGGTCTCGATGGTGCCAGCTTGGTTCAATTGATTGATCAATATCAAGTCAGCGTCGCCTTAGGTGTACCGACTATTTGGCAAGGCTTGCTCACCGCAGCCAAACAATCTGGCAGTACGCTCAGCAGTATGAATCGTAATGTGGTCGGCGGTTCGGCCTGCCCTGCCTCGATGATCAAGACCTTCAAAGAGCAGTTCCAATGCGACACCATTCATGCTTGGGGCATGACTGAAACCAGTCCCTTGGGAACCGCAAATCAACTCAAAGCCAAACATGATCAACTCTCCGATCAAGCCAAGTTCAAACTCAGACAAACCCAAGGTCGCCCACCTTTTGGTATCGACCTACGTGTTTGTGATGAGGAAAATGGCACCCATGAGATTGAACGTGATGGTAAAACCACGGGCAATATTCAAGTCAAAGGTCATTGGATCATCGATGCCTATTTTGGAAAGTCTGCATCTGCCCTGACCAGCGATGGCTGGTTTGATACAGGTGACATTGCCACGCTCAACGAAGATGGCTATTTATCGATTCGAGATCGCGCCAAGGATTTAATTAAATCGGGCGGTGAATGGATTTCATCGGTAGAACTTGAAAATATCGCCATGGATTACCAAGGTGAAATCGCCATGGCAGCCGTGATTGCGGCAGATCATCCTAAATGGGATGAGCGTCCAGTGCTGATCGCGGTCAAGACTGCTGAAAGTCAACTCACTGAGGCTGAAATGTTGGCCTTCTATGAAGACAAGATTGCCAAATGGCAGATTCCTGACAAAGTGATCTTTGTGGACAGTATTCCACTGAATGGTACCGGCAAGATGTTGAAAAAAGAATTACGTGAACAATATGGCCAAGTATTGATGCAAAACTAAACTGAGTTCTAGGCCTTTAACAGCAAAAAAAATCCCACATGCAATGCTTGTGGGATTTTTTTTACTGCTTTTACAGCGCTGTCATGTCAACTTAGCGCACAATACCACGCTTGGAGTTTGCGACAGAATCAATCAACAACTGAACCTCTGCGACTTCTGGGAGAATGTCACTTTGAATCTGTTGGATCGCTTGCTCAGTGGTGAGGCCAGACTTATAGATCAGTTTGAATGCTTCTTTTAAACCTTGAATCACATTCTTAGACCAGCCTTTACGTCGCATTCCTTCGATATTCATCCCAAATGCATGCGCTGGATTACCAGACACCATCACATAGGCAGGTACATCTTTAAGAATCAACGATGCACCACCCACCATGCTATAAGAGTCGATACTACAGAACTGATGAATTCCCGAGTTGCCACCGACCACAACATAATTGCCAATATTGACGTGACCTGCAACCCCGACATTATTGGCAAATATATTATAGTCACCCACCACACAGTCATGCGCGATGTGGGTATTGACCATCAATAAATTGTGGTCACCGATTTTGGTCAGTCCATGATCTTGAACCGTACCGCGATGTAAACTGCAATGCTCACGAATTTTATTGTGATCACCAATTTCAAGCCAAGTTTCTTCGCCTTGGTATTTTAAATCTTGACAATCCTCACCAACACTTGCGAATTGGAATATTTCGTTGTTTGCGCCAATTCGGGTATAACCTGCAATCACCACATGTGAATGTATCTTAGAACCCGCTCCGATACTGACCTTTGGCCCAATCACAGTGTATGGGCCAATGCTGACATCTGCTGCAATTTCAGCAGATGGGTCAATAATAGCGGTCTTATGTATTAAATCGTGATTGATCATGCCTGCTCTAATTTTTTATGAGAAATGATAACTTCAGCTGTTGCAGCCACCATACCGTCCACGCTTGCTGTACACCAGTATTTATAAATGCCACGTTTTTGCATGACCAGTTCAGATTTCAAAACCAATTGATCACCCGGAACAACTTGCTTTTTAAAACGAACTTTTTCAGCACCAGCAAATAAAAATAGTGAACCTGGTGTTGGTTTTTCATTGTTCATCACAAAACCCAGCACCCCTGAGATTTGTGCCATGGCTTCAACGATCAACACACCCGGCATAATTGGATATCCAGGGAAATGACCCTGCATATATTCTTCGTTTATCGATACGTTCTTATAGCCCACGATTCCATTTTCGGTGATCTCAGTAACGCGATCGACCAATAAAAAAGGATAGCGATGAGGAAGATAAGCACGTATTGTTTGAACATTCATCGGTAATTCAGGAACCGTAAAAGGCAAAGTCTTTAACTCAGTCATCATTATTTACGCATCTTTAAAGTAGATTCAAGGGACTCAATTCGAGTCTGCATATGATCCAGTTGTTTCAGTATTTTGGTCAATGGCACATCTGCTAATTGTCGAATCCGAATGACTGCGCGTTTCCATTGCATTGCGTCAATCGCACCGATCCCAGATGAATAAATCCCAGACTTGGAAATATTTTTTGTGACCATTGACATACCGGTAATCGTCACATTATCTGTAATTTCAATATGACCTACCACACCGACTGCACCTGCAAAAGTACAGTTTTTGCCAATTTTGGTGCTGCCTGCAATACCACATTTCGCTGCAATCGCTGTATGAGCACCGATTTTCACGTTATGTGCAATTTGCACTAAGTTATCAATGATCACACCCTCTTCGATGATGGTATGGTCGAGTGCGCCGCGATCGACACTGCAATTTGATCCAATTCGAACGTCATTGCCGATCCGAACTGAACCGAGCTGCGCGATACGATTCCACTTCCCCTGATAAGGTGCAAAGCCAAAGCCTTCCCCTCCAATCACCGTATTGCTATGGATACGCACGCGGTCACCGAGTTGAGCTGCTGCCATGATCATCACATGTGACTCAATCAGGCCGTCTTTACCGACTTCAACCCCATCATCAAGATGACTGTGCGACAAAATAACCGTCCCATCTGCCACCACACAATGCTCACCGATCACCACATAATGGCCAATATAAGCCGTGTCTGAAATGATCGCAGAGGATGCGATTTGCGCTGTTGCCTCAATCCCGATTTGGGTATGCTTTTTTTCAAACGCATGGGTCAGGATTGCAAATGCGAGATAAGGATTGTCGACGATGATAAAGTTTTGACACTGCGTCAACTGATCTTTTAAATCAGCAGTGACAATTAAGGCACCCGCTTGCGAGTGTTGTGCAGTTTGTAAATGCTTTTCACCATTTACAAATGAGATCTGATGGGCTTGGGCGTGTTCCAAACTCGCCAACCCTGAAATAGACAAGTGAGCATCCCCAATCAGCTCACCTGCGACTTTCTGAGCCAGCGCCTCTAAATGATAAGTGCTAGATTTCATCGATTATTTAATTGCGTTGACCTTTTGAATCATTTTATCAGTTAAATCATATTTAGCGTCATAGGCCAAGGCCAAGTTTTTATTCAAAACCATGTCCAAAGTGTTCTCTTGGCGCAATTGTTCAGCAGCTTGCTTTACACGTGCTTCAAAAGTCTTGTTGGTGTTTTGAATTGTAGACTGAACTTTGGCTTGAACGCCCTGTTGAATGGTTTGAAATTCAGTCACTTTGGCTTGATATTGCGTATTGATCTGCTGTGCATTAGCACCTTGGGCTTGTGCTTTTTGTCTTAACGCATCAATCTCTTTGCTGATCTGCTCAAGCTTAGCCGTCTGCGGTTTAACCGACTGCTCTAAGCTGCTGTTCTGTTGCTTTAAATAGTTGCTGCTCTCGACAACTTTTTCTAAATCAACCACCCCATAACCGGCCGCATGAACCAATCCAGTCATACTCAAAGCTAAACCGCATAATGCCAATTTAATATTATTCATAATTGAACCTTCCAATGATTAAATATATTGCATCGAACCGTACTTAGAAAGTACGGCCGATTTCAAATTGAATATTTTTGGTTTGATCGCCATCTTTTTCATTCAGCGGGTAAGCATAGCTGAGAGATAAAGGTCCAATCATGGTGATCCAAGTAAAGCCGACACCTACGCTATAACGCATATTATCGAGTTTAAAGTCGAAGTTATCATTACAGTATTGCTTCGCATCAATCGCTTCTTTAGAGCCATTTAAATACAGATTTCCGCTCGGAACTTTACACTGGGTATCGAAGACTTGTGCACCTTCAGCAAAGATCACTGGACGTACTTGACGTGCCCAATCGCCTTTAAATGGCACTGGTAACGCAAGCTCTGTACCAAACTGAACCAAGGCATTACCACCGACTTCCTCTGGATCATAGTCTTTGGTTGCACGCTCATTATAAGTTACACCTGGATAAGACGGTCCAAGGGTACTGTTGTCATAACCACGTACCGAGCCAAAACCACCGGCATAGAAGTTTTTATAGAACGGTAGGTCATTACCATAGCCGAGTTTTCCATAGCCGCGGATGACAAAGTCTTTATATAGCGGGAAGTAAGCCTGAGCATC
Source organism: Acinetobacter sp. (assembly GCA_030152605.1). Classification (GTDB taxonomy): domain Bacteria; phylum Pseudomonadota; class Gammaproteobacteria; order Pseudomonadales; family Moraxellaceae; genus Acinetobacter. Next base: position 13,494 of record JASLJB010000023.1, read on the forward strand.
ATAAACGATTTTTTGATATTCAACATCACTGCCAGGAATCGCGACTTCCGCATTGACACGATGCATCGTCCCTGAGGTCGGGAAGATCGGACGGTTCAAAGTATTGTATGACCAACCTAAGTTTAGGTTATAAGTCAAAAACTCACCTTGGAAAGCACTGTCATAGCTTCTAGCTTCGCTTTCAGGACAGTCTTCATAACCGATCAGGGTTTTACCATCTGTGTCATAAATCGGTTTGAGCTCAACATTACAGAAACTAGATCTCTGCGTGGTTTTACCCCCATTGGCCAACAAGTAATCTCGTACATAGGTCGATACATACTGACCCGTAGTGACTTTGGTTTTATCAATATTTAAACCAGCACTAATGCTTTGGTTTTCATCAATTGGATAACCAAAGTTTAAACCACCACCTAAACTGTCGGTGACATAGTTGTTAACGTTATAACTGCTGTTCAGTTTGGTTTTACGGTAGTAGACGTTATAACCACGACTCACACCATCAATAGTGAAGTACGGGTCAGTTACACTGAGGTTATAGTAGTCTTGTGTTTCTGAACGAGATAAATCGATCGCAACACGGTTACCTGTGCCCAAGAAGTTGGTTTGACTTAAACCTGCTTGGAAGGTCACACCACCGTTTTGCGAATAACCCACAGCCAAGGTACTGGTGCCTGAGTGTTGTTCTTCAACGTTGACGTTTAAGTCAATTTGATCCGGTGCATTCGGCACACGTACAGGTTGGATCTCAACCGTCTTGAAGAAACCAGTACGTTCTAAACGGATTTTAGACAGACCAATTTTTTCATTACTGGCCAATGCCCCTTCCATTTGACGTAATTCACGACGTAAAACTTCATCCGCTGTTTTGGCGTTTCCAGAAAAGTTAACACGACGTACCGTCACTTGCTGACCCGGGTTAATATAGTAGGTGAGATCAACGCTTTTATTTTCATTGTTGATTTCAGGCACCACATTCACTTCGGAATAGTAATATCCTGCATTACCATATTTACGTGACAGTAACTGCTTAACACCATTAACGCGCTCTTGCGAATAAGTTTCGCCTTCTTTATAGATCTGTAATGCTTTCAGCTCATCGGGCTGATACAGTGCATCGCCTAAGAATTTGGTTTGACCAAACTTAAATTGCTCACCTTCATTGACTGAAATTTCAATAAAGATGTGTTTTTTATCTTCACTGATATTTAGGCTAGAGCTGTTAATATCAAAGTTGATATAACCTTTGTTTAAATACAGCGCACGCAAAGCCTCTAAGCTCGCAGCCATTTTTTCACGTGCGTAGCGATCGTTACGCGTTACTACCGATGCCCAACCACTTTCCTTGACAGCGAAAACTTGCTTAATCTCATCATCTTTAAAAACAGTATTACCAATGATATTGATATCAAAAACTTTAGCAGGCTTGCCTTCTTGGAACACGATATCCAAATCAACACGGTTGTTCGGACGCGCAACTGTTTCTACTTTAATCGTCGCGTCATATCGACCTTGTTGTGCATATTGTTGCTCAAGCTCAGTTTCCAAGGTTTGTAGCGATGCTTTCTTCAGCACTTCGCCTTCCGCCAAACCCATCTTTTTCAAGCCTTCTTCCAAGGCTTCTTTCGGAATCAACTTATTGCCTTTAAAGTTGATCTTGGAAATGATCGGACGCTCAATCACATTAAAGACCAAGACGTCATTTTGGTTGTTGACTTGAATGTCATCAAATAAATTGGTGGCATACAAAGTACGAATCGCATCTGCGATGGCAGGGTCAGAAACACGATCACCACTGTTGATTGGGATCATGGTCAGTACATTGCTAGGGGTAAGACGAACCAAACCGTCGACACGAATATCCCGTGCGATAAACTCATCTGCTGCATATACTTGTTGTACTGCTGCCATGGCACTAACCAGTGCCAATGGCATAAATAAATGTGAGTGCTGCATGCCTGTTATTTTCCAGTAAGTTAATTTTCCAACGATTACATTATAAACG
>JASLJB010000091.1 GCA_030152605.1 Acinetobacter sp.
TCAACTTTCTGTATATTATTCATAACAATTGCATCTTGATCGCTGTAAAAAGCGCAATAATCTGTCATCATGCCATGCAAAGCCAAATTACTTATTTTTGTGTTGAGGAGTGACTTTAATGTCTAATGAAAATCAAAAGCCGAGCGCGATTCCCGCAGCAGCAGAAACAACAGACAGCCCAAGTCCTTTCCTCACTGAACCGCTTCCGCAAGGCACAGCACAAGGCCAACAACAAAGCCTACAGCACAGCAGTCAAGACGCAGCCGTTTCAGCCAATGTCCCTAAATACAACTTACCGCGCGGCGCCAATACCGGCAACGTCGGCAGTACCACGCACTTTGGCTATCAAACGGTAAACAGTGAAGAAAAAGCGCAAAAAGTCGCTGAAGTTTTCCATTCAGTTGCCGCCAAATACGACATCATGAATGACTTGATGTCTTTCGGTATTCACCGTCTATGGAAACGCTTTGCGATCCAAATGTCAGGTGTCCGCCGTGGTCAACACGTGCTCGATATCGCCGGCGGTACCGGTGACTTGGCCAAAGTGTTCAGTCGTGAAGTCGGTCCAAGCGGTCGTGTGGTGCTTTCAGATATCAATGAGTCGATGCTCAATGTCGGTCGTGATCGTTTGATCGATGCCGGCTGTAGCAATGTCGACTTTGTCTTGGCCAATGCCGAAACGCTAGAACCGTTTGCAGACAACAGTTTTGACTTGCTTACCATCAGCTTTGGTCTACGCAACGTGACCGATAAAGATGCAGCACTCGAAGCCATGTATCGCGTCCTGAAACCAGGTGGTCGTTTATTGATCCTTGAGTTTTCAAAACCAGTGTTTGAACCCTTCTCTAAATTGTATGATTTGTATTCCTTTACCGCCTTGCCGATCATGGGCAAACTGATCGCCAATGATGCAGAGAGCTACAAATACTTAGCCGAATCGATTCGTATGCATCCAGACCAACGTACCCTCAAAGGTATGATGGAACATGCAGGCTTCCAAAACTGTGATTATCACAATTTAACTGCCGGGATCGTGGCTGTGCATCGTGGCTTTAAACTTTAAAAAACTTTAAAGTGCGACGCTTCAAGGCTGAACTGAAAATTTAAGATTGATGATTTGCGCTTTCCTTGAAAGCCAAAGTAAAAGGTTTGATGTATGTGGTCGATTTTGGCACTTGGTGCTGTTGAACGCTTAATTCATCATTGTATCGACTTGGATGCGATCAGTCGTATCCAACTCAATCAATTGCAAGGGAAAATGTTGCGGGTCGTGATCGACTCGCCACAGCTCTCGGTGGATGTGTTTTTTGATGACAACAAAGTCCGCTTAAACCCCACGGTGACCGGACAGCCTGAGCAGCCCTCGATCTTTGAGCAACGTCCATTTGACCAAGCGGCATCGATCTGTGAGGCCACAGCGACCTTACATGTGCCGAATGTGGTGGCTTTGCTGAAACTGCTATTTGCTGCCGATGTCGGCAATATCCCCTTGCAAGGTGACTATCACCTATTGATGGAGATCCAACGGATTATCCAACAGGCAGAGCCGGATCTGGCATCACATCTGAGTCCTTGGATCGGGGCGACCTTGGCGCATGAACTGGGTAAAATTCAGGCCCTGCCCAAGCAATTGAATCGCTCGCTCAACAGTTCGCTATTTTTTGCCGAAGACCTGATCAAGCATGACAGTGGTCTGTTTGCGCAGCGTTGGCAAATGGATGATTTGCATCAAGGTACCCGTCAACTCAATCAAAATATCGATCGTCTTGAAGCCAAGTTACAACAGCTTCAACTTCAGCTTAATCCCCATTCACACTAGGTATTGCTCGTTATGATTCCGCACGTTTCACGTTTATTCGAACTTTGGCGCATCGCCGCGCACTATAGACTCGACACGTTGTTTCCTGCGGAAGAACTTCCCGAGAAAGCACGCCATCTGCTGTCGATTATTCGACTGCATCCTGCGGCGTGGTCGAGTAAGGAGCGTAAAAACCCGCTCAAACTCAAGCTGGCCTTGGAAGAAATGGGACCCTTGGCGATCAAAATGGGCCAGTTGCTATCCACGCGCCGTGACCTGATCCCACCTGAAGTACTCTCGCAACTGGTCTTACTGCAAGATCAAGTTAAACCCTTCGCGGTAGATGTGGCCAAACTGCGGATTGAGCAAGCCTTTAAGGCCGATATCAACACTTTGTTTGCACGCTTTGATGAGACGCCTTTGGCCGCAGCATCGATTGCGCAAGTGCATACTGCAGCACTGCATGACGGTCGTGAGGTGGTGGTCAAAGTCACGCGCCCCAATATCCGTCAACAAATTTTACAAGATTTTGAAATTCTGCAATGGCTCGGTGAAAGCTTAGAGAAAAAGCTTGAAGCGGCACGTGCCTTACATTTAAATGAGATCATTCAAAACTATCGTCACATCATTTTAAATGAGTTGGATCTGACCTTAGAAGCAGACAACACCCGTCGTATGCGCCATTACTTCACTGGCTCAAGCATGATGTATGTGCCTGAAGTGTATATGGACAGCAAAGATGTCATGGTGGCGGAGCGGATTACTGGGGTGCCGATCTCAGATACTGCGACCTTTGATGCCATGGGCATGGATCGTGCCGAGTTGGCAGAAAAAGGCTTGACCATTTTCTTTACCCAAGTCTTTCGCGATAACTTTTTCCATGCCGATATGCATCCCGGCAATATCTTTGTCGAAACCATCAATGGGGTACATCCACGCTTTATCGCACTGGATTGCGCGATCATGGGTGAGCTGTCCAAGCACGACCAGATGACCGTGGCGCGGATGCTGCTCGCCGTGATGAACAGCAACTTTATGCAGTTGATCCAGATCGTACATCAGGCCGGTTGGATTCCACCGGGTACTGATCAAGATGGCCTGGCTCGCGAAATGCGCCGCACGGTTGGTCCGATGGTCTCAAAACCAATGGACCAATTGGACTTTGCCGGTATCTTGCTGCAAGTGATGGATATTGCTCGACGTTTTCATCTCGAAATCCCACCACAACTGATGTTGCTATTGAAAACCTTGGTGCATGTTGAAGGCTTAGGTACGGATCTGTATCCGCAGCTCGACATCTGGAAACTGGCCAAACCGATCCTGACCGAGTGGATCAAATCCAATATGCACCCGGTGAAAAATATCAAGGAAATCGGTCAACAAATTCCGGATCTATTACTCGGCGCTCATGATCTGCCGAGTTTGATGATCGACAGTTTGAATGGCTTGAAAAACCAGTCTTACTGGCATGACAAACAATTGCGTGAACTGCAAAGCATGCGTTTGCAGATCGATCAGCAACAACGCCGCAGTTGGATTTATGGCAGCATCATCGCAGTACTGCTCACCATCGCTATCATCAGCCCGTGGTATGTCTCAACGGTATTGATCGTCTTGGCCAGCCTCTTGGCACTGTGGCGCATGGGCAAATAACACGCCCCACCCATGCTCCATCCAACTTGAATGGAGCATATCTCAACGCATTATTCAGCTTCATCGACTGGAATAGCCGAGGCATCCAGCTCAGCGATCAGTTGGTGGCGATCCCCCTTAAACATCTGCGCGATATCTCCAAAGTCCAGCATATAAAAATGCCCCTGCTCCGTCAGAAAATGCCATGCCGTGATCTGCTGCGCTTGGTGTTCATGGCTTGGGTCGCCCATGGTGATTTGCTCAAGATGCTGTCCCGCAACCTGACACAGTGCATCAATCAATTTAAAATAACGCGGTTGGTTTTGCTTGGCGGCTTGAATCCGCGCGTCTAAATCCGGAATCTGCTCAGCCGCTTGATCCAAATACTCAGCAATCTCAGCATCAGCCAAGACCTTTAATTGCGGATGATTTTTCAGCCACTGGCTATTCAACGCGATCAGATCTTCACGTTCATTCAAGGCGTAAAAGGCATCATCAAATTGGCTCATCACGTTAATCTGTTGGTTTTCACCAAAATATTCGCCATCACAAAATTGTTGTAATTGCTCAGCCGTCCATTGATTGACGATCGCAGCAGATTTCTCAAACAAGGCCGCATGTTTTTTGGCCTGCATGGCATTTAAGCCCTCGCGAATCCACGTCTGCATGCGTGGGTCCCAATTGCTGTTATACACAAACTGAGAAAAACCGCCGTTTTCCACTTGCGCCAAATAATAGTCCACATGATAACTTTGCAAGGCTGCGGCACTGACATCGTCATAGTCCAGATAGCGGTCAAAAGCCTCGTTCAAGATATCAATATTGGACATGATGATGTCGTATGCATCATCACTCTCTATACTCGATTGGGAGATCACAATTGAGGTCTTCAGCATAGGAATTTCGTCGCTAGAAATGGCAATCTGCCAACATAACAAAAACCAAGACTCAAGTGTGAAACTAAACGCAGTATTGAAACAATAGCCAACTCAATGCCTGTTTACGCTGCTGAAGTACAGCAACAAAACTGATTTACTATATTTGAATTACTGAATCAAAGTTCAATAAATAAGCCCACTCATTAGACTAGTTAAACAAACTAAGTGTGATTATTAACGTGAAGTTATAACAATCGTATATTAATATTTTCCCGATCATTATCATCGTAATTAGCCATTTAAAAATAACCAACTAAATTAGTCTGATTAATCAAAAAACACACAAAACAAGCATATTTATCAATACAAATCAAATACTTAAAAATATTATTTGGTACATATTGCATTTCAAAAAAATGATGTTATTTTATGCTTCTTTTTTTTGTGGGACAAATTCTACCCACAAATGAATACCCTATTTTTGAGACGCTCCCATGAAAAAATTAGCATTCATCGCCGTACTTTCAGCTGCTGCCAGCACACACGTTTTGGCTGCGGATGGCACCATCACCATCGAAGGTATGGTTACGGATAAAACCTGTGATATCACCACACCTGCAGGCAAAAGCTTCACTGTAAATTTACCGACGGTGTCTAAAAGCACGTTGGCCAATGCAGGCGATGTTGCGGGTCGTACCCCATTTACCATTAACTTGGCGAAATGTTCAGCGGGTAAAGTCGCGACTTTTTTTGAACCAGGTTCAACAGTTGATTTCAAAACAGGTCGTTTACAAAACCATGCTACTGGTGAAAGCGTTGCGAAAAACGTTGACGTACAACTTTTAGGTAGCAACAACCAAGTGATCAAAGTGATCCAAGGTACTGACAAAGGTGCGCAAGTGAACTCTCAGTGGGTTGACGTGAAAGAACAAGGCACGGCTGATTTGAACTACTATGCTGAATACTTTGCAAATGCTGCAGCAACTGCAGGTAAAGTCACTGCTTCTGTGCAATACACCATTATTTATCAATAATTGTGGTATCACTGACTGTAAGGTCTGGTTTTCTAGTCCGATATATATCAATTGAGGTATAGAAAACCTGCTCCCCTTTTCCCGATCCTGAACGATCATCGATCTCCATCTAGGCAACGCATGAACCTCAACTTCAGCACATTTTTTTCTGGCTTGGCTGTTGTATCGGCCTTGGCCACTCCGCTTTCGCATGCAGAAATTGTGCTGCATGGTACGCGTGTGATCTATCCATCAGATGCTCGGGAAGTGACTTTGCAGCTCAGCAATAACGGCAACAAGCCGTCATTGGTACAGGCTTGGATCGATGATGGGGATGCCAAAAGCACCCCGGATCAATCCAAAGTCCCGTTTATGATCAGCCCACCGATTTCTCGGGTCGAAGCAGAAAAAGGCCAGACCCTCAGGATCACCGCCCTGCCAACGGCAGCGCAACTCGATCAAAAACAAGAAAGTGTTTTTTGGTTGAATGTCATCGATATTCCACCAAAACCGAGCGCCAAAAATGGCGAAGCTGTACCAGACAACTTTGTGCAATTGGCCATTCGTTCACGAATTAAATTTTTCTATCGCCCAGCCGCAATCAAAACTGATCTCAGCACGGCGGTGAAACAACTGCAATGGCGCCAGTCTGGTTCACAACTGCTGATCAAGAACCCAAGCCCGATGCATATCACCATGATTTCGATCTTGCAACAGCAAGGCAATGCCAACTCGGCTGCGGATCTGTTACCGCAGGGCTTGATGATTCAGCCCTTCTCAGAAGAGCAAGTGCGCCTCAAGGGCAACAATATCAATGAGATGAAGTTTATTTATATCAATGACTTTGGTGGTCGAATCGAACAAGCAATTAAATTGCAATAACAGTAAATCTGACTGTATTGAATAGGCGTACGACGCCGATGCGCATGGCGAATCCATCCAATCCAGCGCTGTGATGATGAGTTCTCCCACTCAGTTTCACAGTTTTTTCAAGCGCTGCAGTGATGATCGCTATGCGTCGTGGTTGTAAATTTCTTTTTATTTTTTAAATCCGCATATTGGATTTGGCCTCACTGATGGCATGCGCGATGGGGTGCTTAAGGCACCGCGCATTGCCTATTGTGTATTGAAGCCACCCTCTTGCGATTAGGATCTTCAAAGCCCTATCTCGTATAGGCGGACTCAAGAATCATATGTCAAAACCGTGTCGATCTGTGCATCGTCTCAAAACTCCAACCCGTGTCGCTGCTGTAATCGGTCTCATCCCCCTGATGACACCGATCTTTGGCCATGCCCAAGATCTACAAGCAGTCGATCCCGAGCTTCGCCCTGCACAGATTGCCACACCGAATACTGCACCGACGACACCAGTAACATCGCGCACTGTACCAGCGACAATAGCCGCAACCACAATAGCTGCAACGCCAGCCACAGCCCCGTCAGACGAAGTAACCGCCAATGCAGCATTGGCCGAGGCAGAGTTTGATTCGGCCTTTTTGATCGGTGATGCTCAGCAGGTTGATATTTCACGTTTCAAATACGGCAATCCGGTACTGCCGGGTGAGTACAACGTCGATATTTATGTCAACGATCAATGGTTTGGCAAACGGCGTATGTTGTTCAAAGCCACCCAGAACACACAAAATGCGCAAACCTGTTTTAGCGCAGCGCAAATGCTTGAATATGGCGTTAAAAAAGACAGCCTCGCGGTACTGAAAGATGCCAAGTCCGAACCCTGTGCCTTGATTGAGCAATGGGTCGATCAAGCTTTTTATACGTTTGATAGCTCACGCCTTAGGGTTGATATTTCCATTCCACAAGTGGCGTTGCAGCACAATGCCCAAGGCTATGTCGATCCGAGTGTCTGGGACCGTGGTGTCAACGCGGGCTTTTTATCTTATAACGGCAGTATGTATCAGGTGTTTAATCAAGGCCAACAAGCAGATACGCGCAATGCCTTTATGAGTCTGAGTGCCGGGGCAAACTTGGGTGGTTGGCAACTCCGCCATCAAGGTCAGTGGCAATGGCAGGACGCGCCAAATGCGAGCCAAGCCAGCTCAAGCTACACCGCCAACAGCACCTATCTGCAACGTGCCCTGCCGCAGTATCGCGGTATGTTGACCCTCGGTGAACGCATGACTGAAGGCGAAGTCTTTGATTCATTTGGCTATCGTGGCGTGGATTTCTC
>JASLJB010000125.1 GCA_030152605.1 Acinetobacter sp.
GGGATCGGTGCTTTAGCGATTGATTATGGTTATTATCGTTTCGATAATAGCGTGATTATTTTGACGGTAATTGTATTGCTGATCATGGTGCAGTTAATGCAAAGCTTTGGTGAGTGGTTGTCCAAACTGCGATAAGTTTTGACCCTAAGCTCAGTTTTGCTCCTGAGCGCAGTGGATATAAAAAAGCATTCATCAAAAACACCAGTACGTTCGACAGGTACTGGTGTTTTTATTTCAGCGATGACAATGGCTTATTCAAAATGTGCAAAAGCACCCACTTGAAATGAATGGATGGCTTTGGCATGTTCGGCATCTCTTTGCTTACACTCGAGCGCTGTTAGGCTGAGTTTTTCCCGCATGGCCTCCCATAAATCCGCACTGAGTACATTGAGTTTATGCACTGAATTTAAACTCAATTGATCGAATGAAATCTGGTCATGTAAATAAACCGTATCTGCGTCAAATAGGTTTTTAATTCCGGCCTGAAAATGTGCTTTCAGACCATCAACCAAGTGTTGCTTTTGCTGTAGTGATTGCTCAGCCGATGCAGAAGAAATGCGATTTAAGCTCACTTCGCCATTTTCCTCGCTGAGCATGTTTAGACGCTTCATTTCCAATAAAACAGACCGTGGATGTTTCTCGGTGGAGATTTCTTTGACCAAGGCATCAAAACCCTGCTCACCCGAAATCTGAATACGGTTGGGATATTTTTTGGATTGCCACAACTGTAATACACGTAAGGGTAAGCCCACTGCAGTCTGTACCGTATTGAATGCCACCCGCTGATGAGTATTATTATTTTTATATTGGCTGACATCACGTCGATGCAGTCCTGAAATTAAACTCAAGGATGAGTCGGTTTTTTTCTGTGCGATCTCATCCAATTCAGCGATCGCTGCATTATAAAATAGCGGTTTTAATGCACTGCTAAATTCAGCATAACCCACGCCAGATTTAATCAACCAAGCCACAATGCCCTGCATCAGATCTAAATTGGCGACTAATGTGCTACCGGCCTCACTCGAATATGCAACCGTATCATTTATCGCCTCTACATGGGGTGTTGTACACGAACTAAGTAACTGATGCATACATGAGATTCCGAGATAAAATATACTATTAATCAATATGTTAAATAGTAACATTGCACTAAAAATACGCAAATATGCCTGTTTTTTGAGATGGAAGTTTGAGATAAACTGCGAGAGATTTGAGTTTAAGCTTGACAATTATTTTTCTGATTTTAGTAAAAACTTAACTGATTAATTACAATGACTTATAATTATAAAATCTTTTAAAAACCGCGTGAACAACGCAAAACACACAGCAAAACCGCACTCTACGACATGCTTAAAGGCATAGTTTAAAACACAGGTGTTTTGCGGTTAAGCCCCCTGCATTTTCTTTCATTTCAATACACTATTTTTATGATTAATCTACTTATCTCAAAAAGCGCTTATTTTCAATGAGGCAAAAAAAATCAACAGCACAATGTTAAACATCATACTGCTGATTTAGATTCTTTCTTTATCCCATCAATAACCGAACCAAGCGATTGACTAAAATGAAAGAATTAGAGCTTTTTTGCACCGGTGATTTCAACGCTAACGCGACGATCTGGCTGTAAGCAAGATTTCTGAGCGGCGCCACTTTTGATGTCATAACAACCATTGGTCAATGGTTGGCTTTTACCCGCACTCGCGAAACTGATCACTTGTGCTGGCATACCTTTTTGAATCAAATACTGACGTACTGTTTGTGCACGCTGTAAACCTAATTGCTGATTATATGCATCCGAACCTAAACGATCGGTATGACCCACCAAATGGATCTTATCGACACTGGCATAGCCCGATGCAATACCATTTGCGAGGTTGGCAAGTTCTGCTTGACCTTGTGGCAGTAGATCTGCTGGGCTTGAACCATCAAATTTAAACAAAGCATCTGCGCTTAGGTTAAGCACTTCTGTTGCTGGAACAACCGCAGGGATCACGACGTTTTGCTTTGGATCAAGAAAGTTTTGGCAGTCTTCACCTTTCCAAGACAAACGCTCAGACAAGGTATCTTTATCAAAGTCGATACGTAACTGGCAACGTTTATAGTCTTGAGTGTTTGGGATACGAATGTCTAAGACATAGTTCCATGTTTTAACGAAGAATAATCCTTCACTAAAATGTGGATTGCCCAATAAATGACGGAATTGGTCTTTGTTGAGACCGGTTGCTAAACGTGCAACATCATCATATTCATAACGTTGCACTTGATTCAAATAGCTTTTCTTGATTTCTGGAAAAGTAACTTGTTCTTGCTCAGCAGTTTGGACATTAATATCCACTTCTTCACCTGCAGCATAAGCCACCACAGACAGACTAGAGATCAGGCCAAAGCAGACCGACTTTACAATATTTTTCATGGTTTTTACTCTAAAAATGGTTGCTGAGAGAGCAGCATCTGCTGATGCTGCTCTCCACTTGAATAAGACTCTTAGTTGATCACACCACTGATACCGATACGTACACTTGGATCACCTTGTGATGCTGCTGCAACACCACCGGTGATTGACCAGCGACCGTTATCCGAAGTTTTACGCAAGGTCACACCGACTGCGTTTTCACCACCGTGATATGCCGCGCCTGCTGCATAGGTATAT
>JASLJB010000139.1 GCA_030152605.1 Acinetobacter sp.
CTACCCGCTCACGGTGAAAAAACATTTACGTGCTCAAGAAATCGCAGAGCAAAATCGCCTGACCTGTATTTATCTGGTCGATTCTGGCGGTGCTTACCTCCCGATGCAGGATGAAGTTTTCCCAGACCGTGATCATTTTGGGCGTATCTTCTACAACCAAGCACGCATGTCAAGTTTAGGCATCGCGCAAATCGCCGTGGTGATGGGTAGTTGTACTGCTGGTGGTGCGTATGTACCGGCCATGTCAGATGAAACCATTATTGTGCGCGAACAAGGTACGATTTTCCTTGGTGGCCCACCTTTGGTGAAAGCTGCAACCGGTGAAGTGGTCAGTAGTGAAGATTTGGGCGGTGGTGATGTGCATACTCGCCTCTCCGGTGTGGCAGATCATTTGGCAGAGAACGATGAGCATGCCTTACAAATTGCACGAAACATCGTTGCCAACCTCAACCTGACACCGAACCGCCAAACTGCGGAGATCGAAGAACCGCTATACGCCGCTGAAGAGTTGTATGGTGTGATTCCAAGTGATGCGCGTAAACCTTTTGATGTACGTGAAGTGATTGCACGCTTGGTGGATGGCTCTCGTTTTGATGAGTTTAAAGCGCGTTTCGGCTCTACCCTGATCACTGGATTTGCACAGCTTTATGGCATGCCGGTGGGGATCATTGCCAATAACGGGATTTTATTTTCAGAGTCAGCGCAAAAAGGCGCGCACTTTATCGAGCTCTGCTGTCAACGCAAGATTCCGCTGCTCTTTATCCAAAATATCACCGGTTTTATGGTTGGCCGCCAATACGAAAATGAAGGCATCGCCAAACATGGTGCCAAACTGGTGATGGCGGTCGCCAATGCCAATGTGCCGAAACTGACCTTGATCATCGGCGGTTCCTTTGGTGCCGGTAACTATGGCATGTGTGGTCGTGCTTATTCACCACGGATGTTATGGACTTGGCCAAACTCACGGATCTCGGTCATGGGCGGTGAGCAAGCGGCGAGCGTGCTGTCGACTTTGAAACGCGATCAAATTGAAATGAAAGCGCAGTCTTGGTCTGCGGAAGAAGAAGATCAGTTTAAACAACCGATCCGTGAACAGTACGAACGTCAAGGTCATCCTTACTATGCCTCTGCCCGACTTTGGGATGATGGTGTCATCGATCCGGCACAGTCTCGACAAGTACTCGGCCTGAGCTTGGCGGCAGCATTGAATGCGCCGATTCAAGAAACCAAATTTGGCGTCTTCCGGATGTAAGGTGAACTGATGAATTTTGAATATTTACAACTCGAATGCAATGCACAGGTCGCGACGATTTGGATTAATCGCGCTGAACTGCATAACGCCTTTAATGCGCAAGTCATAGCAGAACTTCAGGCCTGTTTTGAACACTTGGATCAACGTGATGATGTGCGCGTGGTGATCTTGGCCGGTCGTGGCAAAAGCTTCTCTGCGGGTGCGGATCTGAACTGGATGAAACAGGCTGGACAGGCCTCCAACCAAGAGAACCAAGCCGATGCCATGAAACTTGCTCAAATGCTGCATCAACTGGCCGCCTTAAAACAACCGACCATTGCCCGTGTACAAGGTTTGGCGCTCGGTGGTGGTATGGGCTTAGCGTCAGCTTGTGATCTGTGTGTCGCCAGTCACGATGCACAATTTGCAACCTCAGAAGTGCGTTTAGGTTTGGCACCATCAACGATCAGCCCCTATGTGATCCGTGCCATTGGTGCACGTCAAGCATCGCGCTATTTCCTCACCGCTGAACGTATTTCTGCACAACAGGCAAAGCAGATTGGGCTAGCGCATGAAGTCTGCGAGCTAGATCAGTTGGATGAAACTGTCATGACATTGGTCAAGGCCCTGTTATTGGGTGGGCCAACGGCACAAACGGCCTCCAAACAATTGATCGAGATGGTGGCGACCCATGATCTAGATGACGCACTTCGCAGCAAGACCGCACAACATATCGCTGACCTGCGCCAAGGCCAAGAAGCGAAAAATGGTCTCGATGCATTTTTAAATAAACAGCACCCAGCATGGATCAACGCACAGGCCGAACAACAATAAGGAATTAGTCATGTTTGAAAAAATACTCATTGCCAATCGTGGCGAAATCGCCTGCCGTGTCATTCGTACAGCTAAGAAACTCGGCGTTGCCACTGTCGCCGTGTACTCTGATGCTGATGCACAGTCCCAACATGTGAAACAAGCAGATGAAGCGGTATATATCGGTGAATCCCCTGCGGCACAAAGTTATTTACAGATCGATCGTATTATCCAAGCGGCACTCGACACTGGCGCACAAGCGATCCATCCCGGCTATGGCTTTTTGTCAGAAAATGATCAGTTCGCGCTGGCCTGTGAAAAAAATGGATTGGTGTTTATCGGGCCACCGGTGAGTGCGATTTTAGCGATGGGACTCAAGTCCACCTCCAAAGCACTGATGGAAAAAGCCGGCGTCCCGTTAACACCGGGTTATCATGGCGAAAACCAAGATGCAGATTTTCTCAAACAACAAGCCAACACCATCGGCTATCCAGTCCTAATCAAAGCCAGTGCCGGTGGCGGTGGTAAAGGCATGCGTTTGGTGGACAATGAGAAGGATTTTCTCAGTTCACTGGCCTCATGTAAGAGTGAAGCCAAATCTAGCTTTGGCAATGATGATGTCCTCGTTGAACGCTATGTGGTGAATCCACGTCATATCGAAGTACAAGTATTTGCCGATACACATGGTAACTGTGTGCATCTGTTTGAGCGCGACTGTTCGGTACAGCGTCGTCATCAAAAAGTGCTCGAAGAAGCACCTGCACCAGGCATGACTGAAGAAAAACTGGAGCAAATGCGTCAAGCTGCAATCGAGGCTGCACGTGCGGTGAACTATGTCGGTGCTGGCACCGTAGAGTTTATCGTTGAGCAAGATGGTACTGCCTACTTCATGGAAATGAATACCCGTCTGCAAGTTGAGCATCCGGTGACAGAAATGATTAC
>JASLJB010000203.1 GCA_030152605.1 Acinetobacter sp.
GCAGGACGCCGCCTATTTTGCGCTGGGGCTTATATGGACGTAGCCCTCAGCGCAAAGAAAGTTTTTGCTTACTTTTTTAAAAAAGTAAGAGAACAAACTCGCTCACTGAAGATGAGGATCGGGAAGACTTGCCGAGGGAATATCAAAAATCTATCAAATATTCGAAATTTAAAACTCAGCCTAGCACTTTTTGAATGAGCTCCCCACATCTGAACTTAGTCAGCGTGGGGGCAGGAGAGTATGTTTCAGCAGATTAGGCTGCTATTCGGTGAGTGCGAGAAAGTTACACTTGACGAAATTCATTGATTAAGTCTTCAAGATGGTATTTTTTGATTTTTAAATAGGCGGTGCTTTTGGCGATCCCTAAGGCCTTAGCCGTTTGAGTGATATTACCTTTGTGATCCAATAATGTGTGCTTGATCAATTCATATTCAAGCTCATCCAAGCCTTTGTTGGCGCGCTGCTGAATAGGTATCGAGCCATGCTGGGCTTGATCTGATTTTAAAATATTATCTGGGATCTGATCAATATCTATGATTGAACTGAGGTTAGTCACCGCCATGACCTCAATACAGTTGCGCAATTCTCGAATATTTCCCGGCCAACTATAATTTTCAAATGCCTGTATGGCGCCTAAAGTGATTTGCATCGCTGCGAGTTGATGTTTTTTGATGCAGTAATCAAGATAATGACGTACCAATAAGGCGATATCCTGTTTTCTTTGTTTTAACGAGGGGATATCGATTTGTGATACTGCTACGCGATGTAATAAATCTAGCCGAAAATTTTTAACGCTCACCTCATGTTGTAAGTCACGATTGGTGGCTGAGATTAATCGAAAATTCACCTTGCGCGCTTTGTTTTCCCCCAAGCGATAAATTTCACCATGTTCAATGGCTCTGAGCAGATGTGGCTGTAGCGATAAGGGTAACTCACCGATTTCATCTAAAAATAAAGTACCGCCATCCGCTTCTTCAATCTTTCCTTTCATTCCCCCTTTGCGGGCACCTGTAAATGCACCGTCAATATATCCAAACAATTCTGCTGAAATAAGATCCTTTGAAAAACTTCCACAATTAATCACCACAAAAGCCTGATCATGCACAGCACTGTGTTGATGGATATACTGAGCAAAGAGTTCTTTACCGACGCCTGTTTCTCCATTGAGTAATATTGGAATCGATGTTTTTGCCAGTTGCTGTGTTTTCTTAAGCGTCTTGATTAATATAGGAGATTGACCAATGATATTGGGGTCAGCGTTGAAATCAATATGTTGAGTCGCTAAGGATGGATTTGATTTAAAGTGACAGTAGCAAACCTGACCAAGTTTGATGTGATCATGAAACAATACTTCAGTGGTCACGTCCACCTGTAAATTATTATGCAGAAAAAATTGCTCAATATGATCGATGTGAAGCTGATTAAATAAATCATTAATTTGATTTTGATTGAGAGCACTGTACTTCAAAAGACTGGCTTTAATGACCTTATTGGCGAAGACTGCCTGACCATGTCGATTAAATAAAATAAGTGCATGACTGTTGATGTGTTTTAAAGATAGAAACATCTCAAATAATATTTTCTGAGTTTCAATTTCTTGACTATAGAGTTGGTATTCAATTTGTGAGGTCAGCGAACTGACCAGCGCTAAAGTCTGCTGGTTATAGGTTTCTTTTAAGCCTGAAATATCTAAAACCCCGAGTATATTTTTACTCCAAGGATCACGTATGACATTGGCTGTACAGGTCCAGTGTTTGATGTTGGAACAATAATGCTCGTTGGCATAGATCTGAACAGCAGATCCAGTTTCTATCGCAGTCCCAATTGCATTGGTCCCACAGTGCTGCTCTGACCAACTCGCCCCTTGAATAAGATGCAGCGCTTCAGCCCGATGGTGGATCTGTCGATCACCAATGGTATGTAAAATTACACCAGTCGCATCACTAATGATCAGCAGTAAATTATGATGATCAAGTAAAGATAAATACTGCTTCAAAATAGGCAGACTGGACTGAAGCAGTAAAGTGTTATTAAACAGGTAATTGTCCAAATGATTGGCGTCAATGAGGATCGGTGCGTTGGTTCGATTGACCGATACGCCTGCAAGTTGCGATCGCAGCCAAGATTCAATGATCATTTTGCGGAGGTGTTCAGATCTAAGGCCACCGTCTTTGATGAAGTGATGCCAGTCTGTTTGAATAAGTCCGTCTTTTTCTGGTTTCGAAAACATAATGCATTTCCTTCTATAACCCATCAATCCTGATGGGTGATATCGCTGCTTATTATTCTTGGTTTTTTCAACTTAAATTTTTTAAAGGTCAGATGTTGCTGTGCATGCACTTGAGCAAAGTTTCTCAGTTGAATTGTGGCAAAGGAATTTGTTTTTAAAGTTGTTGCAGTGCTTCAAACGTGATGATTAAAGAGTTTAGCATGTTCATCCGCGTTTCAAGATTGCATCCAATGCTCCACTGCGATTTAGGTCGTTGTGCTTCATTTATCGTTGCGCATTGAGAAAGCATAACTCAAAGAATATATGTAAATTCAGTTGCTTGACGTATAAGAAATATCTTAAAGCCGACATTTTAAATGAACGCCTAAGCAGAAAACTTTGCATATTTTCGGGCATAGATTTTAAGTCGATGTTGGATCGATTTTGGCGAGGCCGAGTGTCTGAGTCGCAGCGATCAGTCGGACGTATTAAATTCAGACGCATGCGTATGAATTTCGGATGCATCCTGATATTTATAAAAATAGATAAAAACATAAATGCATAATAATCAATATCTTAGTTAATTAAATTAACTTGGCACAACTTGTGCAAAATGGGCTATAGCCACATATCACAACGCAAAACAGCAATACAAAATGAAGCCAGTCGATCGTGCAAGAGCAGGTTGGGAACAATACAACCGCTTTGGAAATACCTAGCGGCGATCCGGCATCCATCCCATGGAGAGAACCCTGCTGATCGCAGTGTGAAGACAAAAAAATAATGAGGAGAGTCAGCGTATGACATTGCAAATCAATATAGATAACGGTGGAACACTTACAGATATTTGTATTTTTGATGGTGATGAACTGAAAAAAACCAAAGTCATGACCACACCCTATGATTTGAGTAAGTGTTTTTTTGAAGGACTGCAAAAAGCATCCTCAGTGCTGTATGGAAAGGCTGATGTGGCGAAGTTACTCGAACAGGTCGATTTGATTCGCTATTCAACCACTCAAGGCACCAATGCAATTTGTGAACGTAAAGGACCGAAATTGGGTCTGATCACCAATGCACATGCCGAGAGATTGCCACAGGCATTACAGGCGCAAGGTGCAGAAATATTTGATGCACTGGTGGCGGATCGCGTGGTGTTTTTGAGCAAAAATCCAAGTTGGACGACCACTGAGCAGATCGCAAATGACCGCATCACAACGGCCGAACAACAGCGCCTAGCATCTAAACAAGACCTCGACTCGGAACAAGAGGCTTATGAACTTGAGGTGGTCAAAGCGATTAATCAGCTCACGGCGGCCGGCGCAAATCGAGTGGTGATTAGTTTAGATAGCGAAAACTTTGAAGCATACGAAAATTTAATCAAGAAAGTCGTGTTACGTCGTTATCCGCGACATTTACTCGGTGCGGTGCCGGTGTTATATGGCTGTGATTTATCGAAAGATGAAAATGTGGTGCGGCGTACTTGGAGTGCCTTAATTAATTCGTTTTTACATCCTTCAATGGAATCCTTTTTATTTA
This sequence comes from Acinetobacter sp., assembly GCA_030152605.1. Classification (GTDB taxonomy): domain Bacteria; phylum Pseudomonadota; class Gammaproteobacteria; order Pseudomonadales; family Moraxellaceae; genus Acinetobacter. Next base: position 3,746 of record JASLJB010000203.1, read on the forward strand.
ATGCTGAAAATCGATTACGTGAATATAAAACAAAAAATCCGCTATTAATTTTTAGAAATGACGGCGACGCGTCCAGAGTGGCCAAAACGATTGCGATTAAAACCTACAGCTCAGGTCCCCGTGGTGGTATGGAAGGCATGAAAACCTTTGCCAGCACCTATCAATTTACAGATATGGTGGCCATCGATATTGGCGGAACAACCACAGATATTACCCAATGCTTAGACTATCAAGTCCGTGAGGTACGTCGCGGCTCGGTCGAAGGGATCGATGTTTCATTTCCATTAACCGCCATCAAAAGTGCGGGCGCGGGTGGCAGTTCAGTATTTCAGGTGGTTGACGCTGCGATTCGTATCGGCCCTGAAAGTGTCGGTGCGGTACCCGGTCCAGCAGCTTTTGGTCGCGGCGGACAACAAGCAACCATCACAGATGCCAGCTTGCTGTCAGGTTTATTAGATCCCGAATCCTATTTTGGTGGGGGGATGCAACTGGATTTGCAGCGTGCTCAACAGGTGATCCAGACCGAAATCGCCCAGCCACTTGGTCTGGATCTCGATCAAGCCGTGTTGGCGATGGAAGATGCTTACCAAGCGCAAATCGCTGAAGAAATTCATCGCGTTAGCCAAGTTTCCGAACAGACCGTGTTATTGGCTTTTGGGGGCGGCGGTCCCTTAAACGCATGTGGGATCGCAGAACAAGCGGGCATAAACAAAGTCGCGATCCCCAGTATGGCAGCGATCTTTAGTGCCTATGGTATTGGAAATTGCGATATTTCCCAGCGCTACACTGTGTTCTTGGCCAAGGGCAAACGCCACGCCGCAGATATTGAACAGGCACTGGATGAGTTAAAGCGCAAAGCACAACGTGACATGTTTGCCGAAGGGTTTAGCGCTGATCAATATGCGCTTGAAACTCAGATCGTCTTCAGCCAAAAGGGTCAGGAAAGCACGCTCGTATTTGAGCATAGTACACAGATCAGTGTTGATTTAGACGACTGTGATGTGGTTGAGCTGGAGCTCAAAGCGTTGAAACGATTACGCAAAGCATTAGACCGAAAACTCAGCTTTAAAAAACAACAACACGCGCAATCCCATCACACACGCAGTATTTTGCCGCAAAACCCAGACCACAAACACAAGCAAAATAAAGCACGCGGCCGCATCGATGTCGCCGTGTATAAATTGTCAGCCCTAAACCCAGGCGACTATGCCCAGGGGCCGGCGATTTTAGAAGAAGACTTCTTTACCTGTCGGGTGCGCGAGGGATGGAGCTTTGTCGTCAGTGAACAAAAAGACATTTTATTAAGCCTGGAGGGCTGATCATGAAAGTAGAAATGACAGAATATCTACGTGTAGATCTTGAAACTGAACAATGGCAATGCCGTGTCTGCGATCATGATATTGGTCCAGCGCAAAAAAGTTATAAGTTTGGCTTGCTGGTATATAACCGAAATCCTCAGGATATCCATCCGCCGATTATCGATCCAAATCAATACCGTTATACCTTCAGCCCTGATCCTGAGTGGGTGCGGATTTTGGAATATTACTGTCCAAAATGCGCCACCATGATCGAAACCGAATATGCCACACCAGGGCATCCACCCTTGTTTGACATGGAGTTGGATCTTGAAGCGTTGAAGAGACAGTGGCAGGCACGCGGCAGCAGTGTTCACGTCACCGGTCCAACGGTCGAATTTCAAGCTGAACATCAGCACTAAATCGCGTTCTCGGAGGGAATCATGATGAAACGTGTATCTGTAGATATTGGTGGGACTTTTACCGATTGTTTTGTGGTGTGGGATGGTCAATATATTGAAACCAAAGCACTCACCACGCATCACAATCTGGCGCAAGGCTTCAATGAAGCACTGAGCAAAAGTAGCCAAGCGCTCGGCGTGGGCTTAGAGGAAATTTTGGTGAGTGTTGACTCGGTGCGCTATGCCACAACACTTGGCACCAATGCTTTGATTGAGCATAAAGGGCCGAAAATTGGTTTGTTAATCACTGCGGGCTTTGAGGCCACTGTACCGATTAGCCGTGCCCGTGGCTATGGAGAAGGACTTGATGTCTTGGGACAGACGGATCTTCCGAGTGCTGTTCGACCTGAACCCTTGGTTTTAGCGCATATGATTCGTGGGGTGCGTGAACGTATTGACTATGTCGGTAATGTGGTTCTTGCACTAGATGAAGATGATTTACGCCAACAAATTCGTGAATTGGTGGATGGCGGCGCGCAGATCCTGGTGGTGGCGACCTTGAACGCTGTGGTGAACGCTGTGCATGAACAGCGCATTGAAGAGATCTTACTCGAAGAATATCCATC
>JASLJB010000227.1 GCA_030152605.1 Acinetobacter sp.
GAGGTCAGCAATAATGCTGAAGCACCGTCACTGATCGAACTGGCATTGGCCGCGGTAATGGTGCCGTCTTTTTTAAAGGCTGGGCGTAGGGTCGGGATTTTATCGACCTTGGCATTCAAGGGTTGTTCGTCTTGGGCCACAAGCTGTTCGCCACGACGAGTTTTCACGGTCACAGCTGCAATTTCAGCATCAAAATAACCATTTTCGATCGCGGTCACGGCTTTATTTAGCGAATTAATCGCAAATGCATCCATCTGTTCGCGGCTATAGCCTTTGTCATCGGCCATTTTCTGCGCTAAAACACCCATGGATAGACCGGTTTCTGCGTCTTCCAGCCCTTCTAAGAACATGTGATCTTTGACTTCGCCATGCCCCATACGAAAACCGCCACGTGCTTTTGGCAACAAATATGGCGCGTTACTCATCGACTCCATGCCGCCCGCCACCACGATCTTGGCCGAACCAGCTTTGATCATGTCTGCGCCTTGCATCAGCGCTTTCATGCCTGAACCACAGATTTTATTGATGGTGACTGCACCAGTGGCATCCGGAATACCGGCCAAACGCATGGCCTGACGTGCTGGTCCTTGCTTCAATCCCGCAGGCAGCACACAACCAAAGATCACTTCATCAATCTCTTCAACCGCGACACCGGCACGAGCAACCACATTTTGGATCGCGACAGCGCCCAGTTCAGGTGCTGTACATGCCGATAATGCGCCTTGAAAACCACCCATTGCGGTACGTACCGCATCAACAATTACGATCATTTTTAATTTTTCCCTTTCATGACAGACCGATTCCATGCGGCATGTCGTCATTATGCGCGTCTGAGGCCAATCCACCGGCCTCAGGCTTTGGTATTACAATGTCTATAACTTAAAATTAGCAACCTGAGAGCTTAAGATTGCGCAGTGAAATAGTCTTCTGACAACTGCATCACGATCTCTGAACCGGCTTGGATATTGGCAATACGCTGTGCCATGGCTGGCAGCACTTTCTGTACAAAGTATTCCGCCAAGACCAATTTGTTTTGGTAGAAGTTTTCTGGCTTCGCATTCGCCGCAACACTGATGCGTGCAAACATATAGCTAAAGCTCATCAAACCCACGGCATGTAAATAATCCACCGCAACCGCATTGGCAAAGTCAGGTTTTTCAGCCGCTTGTGCCAAGATATATTGCGTGGCTTGTTCAACGTCGTCACAGGCCTTGAGCGTTGCCGCTTTAATCACGTGATCAAGGCTGACACTTTGCGCAAATGCACGAATCTCAGCAATATAATCCGCGATCATCGCGCCGTTGTTTTTAATCACTTTACGACCAATCAAGTCTTGGGCTTGCACGCCATTGGTGCCTTCATAGATCTGAGCAATACGTAGATCACGCACACACTGTTCCATGCCCCATTCGCGGATATAACCATGACCACCAAAACACATTTGCGCATCGAGCACAGCATTAAACGCAGTATCGGTGAGATAGGCTTTGGCGATTGGCGTCAGTAAGGCCACGCGATCATTGGCTTTTTTCACCGCCTCAGCATCGGTTGAATATTTAGTAATATCTAACTGCTGACCGACGTATACGGCAAATGCACGTGACGCTTCATTATTGGCACGACCATTCAGCAACATACGACGCACATCACCATGCACCAAGATCGAATCGGCTGCTTGATTTGGCGATTTCACCCCAGTCGCACTGCGACCTTGCAGACGGTCTGTGGCATATTGCGCTGCATTTTGGTAGGCAAATTCCGAGGCGCCAATGCCTTGAATCCCCATTGATAAACGCTCGTAGTTCATCATCACAAACATCGCGGCGAGACCATGATTTTCCTGACCGACCAAGAAACCTTTGGCCGCATCAAAATTCATCACGCAAGTCGCAGAGCCTTTGATGCCCATCTTGTGTTCGAGTGAACCCGCAGCCACCGCATTGCGCTCACCGACTGAACCATCGGCATTGACCAAGAATTTCGGCACGATAAACAGTGAGATCCCACGCGAACCTGCTGGTGCATCTGGTGTTTTCGCCAAAACTAAATGGATAATATTTTCAGATAAATCATGCTCACCACCGGTGATAAAGATCTTGGTGCCACTGATGTTATAGCTACCGTCGCTATTCGGCTCAGCCTTGGTCTTGATCAAACCCAAGTCGGTTCCGGCATGTGGCTCAGTCAAACACATGGTGCCCGACCATTCACCGCTATACATTTTTGGTAAATAGGTTTGTTTTTGTTGTTGTGAAGCGTAGTTATTTAGCGCCATCCCTGCACCCACTGACAGCAATGGATACAACATAAACGATGGATTCACCGCGAAAATCATCTCATCGGCGAGAACAGTCAGCATCTTCGGCATATTCTGCCCGCCCCATTCTTCGTCAGCACCGAGACCGATCCAGCCACCTTGGGCATACTGTTGAAATGCTTGTTTAAATCCCTTTGGCGTGGTCACTTGACCTTGATCAATATGAGTGCCTTCTTCATCTGCAGCGCGGTTAAGATCGAGTAAATCATTCTTCGCAAATTTGGCCATTTCTTCTAAAATCGCATTGGCCGTGGCCATGTCGACATGGGCCAGATTTTCATTGCTTTGCCAGAACTGATCAGCTTGAAACACGTCATTTAAAATAAAATCCATGTCTTTTAGCGGTGCATTATAAATCGGCATAGTGATCCTCGTGTGCATATCAGCACTTAAAACTTTTACTAAAAACGAATACGAACACAAATATCTAAGAGCGAAGTGAGTAAAATTAAAACCGTCTTAACACCACCCCGCGCCATAAATTCTCAATTTGCGCCTCGTATTTAAACCACTGACAAACATATTTCAGCTATCAGTTTTAAAATAAATCAACCCGATCCAAATCTCACTTTAAACGCGCATTTAGATCGTTTTATTTATTCAGCTTCTCTCAACAGAGTCATTAGAAAAATCATCTAGAAAATAAAACACGATCCACTCAACTTATTACTCCACGGCACTGATCCTGTATTTGATTTACGGATGAATGCAAGTGCAGGCAGTAGAATGCATATTGACTGCGCAAAACAATAAATCAAATTAGACCAAATATAAAAACAAATTCGGCATTACTGACCTCTAAGGTTCTCATTCGTTGACTTTTAAATGCTGTTATGATTTTTAATATCTAAAAATTAGGATCTTATGCTTATTATTTATACACAAACAAGACTTTAGTTTGATATGCAATGACCATACAATCCTGCATTATGTTAAAGTGCTTTAAGTCTCAATTTTTGGTATTTCTCAGGTAAATAAGATGATGTCTGTACGCCAACAAAATTTTATTTTACGCAAAGAAAAAATATTAGACATGGCAGAGCGCCTATTGCTCGAAAACAACCAGGACATCACCATCGGTGATTTGGCCCAAGAGTTAGATATTGCCAAAGGTACCATCTACAAGCACTTTAAAAGTAAAAATCAGCTCTATTTAGAACTGATTATTTTAAATGAAAAGCGCCTACTGGATATCTCGATAAACTATAAAAATAATATCAAAACCTACGTCACCCAATATATGCTCTACAATATGCTCAACTCCAATCGCACGATTTTATTGCATGTGATCGAGGAGCGTTTAACCAATAATGAACGTAAATTAAAAAGTCTATTTGAAGAACTTTATGCAGTCCGCGAAGCACGGATTATTGAAGTCAAAGACAGTACCGATGCTTTCTTAAAATCGGTGCATAGCCGCATGTCAATCCGTGATTATCTGTCTTATATTTGGACAGTGACCTATGGTGCATCGCTACTACTCAACTCGACCCATTATCAAAAAGCCATTGGATCGCGTGAACGACTGATTAAGTTGTATATTAACCAAGCCCTGATGACACCAGATAATCTGGCTGAGAGTGAGTTAAATCAGTAGACTGATATTTATTTAATGGGATTTAGATAAAAATAAATATGGGTTAGATCAGGCAGCTCTAGAAAATTTATAATCTATATTTAATAAAAACACCTTCTATTTAAGTTCTAGTTCCATCCTTGTAGGGTGGAACTTCAAATAACCAAAAAATACTCAAAACAAAACTCAATGTATTTTAATTTCCAGATAATTTTAAATCAATCACAATACATTTCGTACATCTCAATAATTCCATCATCATTAGCTTCGATTTTAAAAACCTTACCAACAAAATCAGCGGTCATATTTGCATTTTTCCTTCCCAACCAAAGTGCATTTACGATCTTAG
>JASLJB010000229.1 GCA_030152605.1 Acinetobacter sp.
CGCATGGCGTTAAACACCTCCAGCGTCAAACGAATACGATTCTCCAGACCGCCGCCATAGGCATCATCCCGCTGATTGGATAATGGCGACATAAACTGGTGCAGCAAATAACCGTGTGCCGCATGTAATTCGATCAAGTCAAAACCCGCCGCATAGGCACGTTGTGCCGCTTGAGCAAAGTCTTGGATGATGTGTTCGATCTCATCTTGGGTCAGTGCATGCGGGACATGATCCTGCGGATCAAAAGGCAGCGCACTGGCGGACAGCGTTTGCCAGCCATGTTCATCACTGAGTGGGATTTGTGGCTGCGTTAACCACGGCTTATCGTTAGAGGCTTTGCGACCTGCATGCGCCAGTTGTACCGCCATCGGCATCGGGGAAAGCACTTTGATCTGATTTAAAACTTCACGCATTTGATCGCGTTGTTGGTCATTCCATAGCCCCACATCGGCATAACTAATCCGCCCTGCGGGACTGACTGCGGTGGCCTCAACGATACACATGCCTGCCCCCGATAAAGCATAATTGGCCCATTGCTGTTGATGCCAAAAGGTGACCAGGCCTTGGTCTGTGGCCGAATACTGACACATCGGGGCGATGATGATTTTATTGTTGAGCGTTAACGATCCAAATTGAATCGGTTGAAATAATTTTGCCATGCTCAGGTCCTGTTCAGTGATGATTTGTTTTAGCCTGCTCTGAGGATCACAGATGGATCTACACTGGCTAAGCCTTAAAGATTTCAAGCTGCTATTTTTGTCATGTGGCTGATATCTTATTGTATTTTTAACAGTGCTGGCCAGATAGCTTTATAGATCGATCTATCTCGCCTAAAATAGCGTGAAATTTCTCTATTTAAAGCTTGAGTGATCTATGCCTGAGTTACCCGAAGTAGAAACCACCAAAACCAGTCTATTGCCTTTAATCCAACAACAGGTAATCGATGTTGAAGTGCGTGAATCGCGGTTGCGCTGGCCGATTCCCGATGATATTGCCAAACTCAAAGGACAAAAACTACTGCAACTTAGTCGGCGTTCCAAATATATTTTGGCTGAGTTTGAACAAGATAGCATGCTATGGCATTTGGGCATGTCGGGCAGTTTTAGACTGTGTGATGCCACTCAGGAACTCCGTAAGCACGATCATCTGATCATCCGCTTTGAAGATATGGAATTGCGCTATCATGATCCGCGACGTTTTGGCTGTATCTTATGGTTAGATGAGCAGCATCAAGCCAAATTACTGCAGCCTTTAGGCCCTGAACCGCTCAGTGATCAATTCAATGCCGCCTATTTAGCGGACAAACTGAAAAATAAAAAGGTCGGCATAAAAGTTGCTGTCATGGATAACCATGTCGTGGTCGGTGTGGGCAATATCTATGCGACTGAATGCCTCTTTCATTTGGGCATTCACCCTGCACAGCCAGCATCAAGTCTAAGCATGCAACAGATTGAATTATTGGTGCTTGAGATTAAACGCATCCTCAAGCAAGCCATTGATCTGGGCGGATCGACCTTACGTGATTACAGCAATGCCATGGGTGAAAATGGCTATTTCCAACAAACGCTATTGGCCTACGGTCGTGCAGGCGAAATGTGCATCAACTGTGAGACCACCTTGCAAAGCATCAAACTTGGACAACGCGCCAGTGTATATTGCCCCGAATGCCAAGCCATGCACACCATAAAAGATTAAACAGAATACCGCAGTCAGGTAGAGGATTATATTGATGAAAACCGCAATCGTTCGACACATCTTAGTCAAAGACAAAGACTTTGCAGAACAATTAAAACAGAAGATCCTCTCCGGGACAGAGTTTGCCAAGGTCGCAAAGATGCACTCCACCTGTAAATCAGCCAGCAGAGGGGGTGAACTCGGTGAAGTGAAAAAAGGCCAATTGGTGCCGGTGATTGATCGTTTAGTCTTTACTGCGGCAGAACGGGTATTACATGGGCCGATCAAAAGTCAATTTGGCTTTCATCTGATCGAGATTAAATTCCGCATGGAGTTTTAATTCAAATCTGCCCCATCTCAGTACCCGCCTCACAAAAAATGCGACCCAATCGGTCGCATTTTTGATTCATCATTCAAATAACTTGAATGTTGAGTGCTTAACGTTTTTTCATTTCGTCACGGATTTCACGAAGTAATTGAATATCTTCAGGTGTTGCCGCTGGTGCTGGCTCAACTTCTTCTTGTTTGCGACGCATACGATTCACCAGTTTCACCATCAAAAACACCACCCAAGCCAAGATGATGAAGTTCAATAGGATGGTTACGAAGTTACCATAGGTCAGTACGTTAATGCCGGCTTTGGTCAGTTCATCAAGTGATTGAAGTTGGTTTGGGTTATCGCCAAGTACAACGAATTTTTGAGTGAAATCAACACCGCCACCCGTGATCATACTGATGATCGGCATGATGATATCTTTAACCAAGGAATCTACGATTTTACCAAAAGCACCACCGATGATGACACCGACAGCCAAATCAATCATGTTACCTTTTACCGCGAATTCGCGGAACTCTTGCATAATGCTCATGTATACACTCCAGAATTTATACGCTTTATTTATGTGACAAAGTATACTTTATTTATCTTTGATCAATTCCTGCTAATTTACTCGGTTTTTAAAATTTTGGAATATTTTACTGTGTTTTTTTTCATATTTCTTTTTTAAGCAACACTTTTTAAATCAATATTGAAGAAATTAACTTTTTTAAAAATAAAAAAGCTGCGACTTAAGTTAAGTCGCAGCTTGAATTGACCCAAGGGTCAATTTTTTGAATTATTTACCGCCACGTGAAGCGCGTTTACGATCGTTTTCAGTCAAGAACTTCTTACGGATACGTACAGACTTCGGTGTTACTTCAACAAGTTCGTCATCTTCGATGAACTCAAGTGCTTGTTCAAGTGTGAAGCGGATTGCTGGCGTCAAGGTTAACGCTTCATCCGTACCAGAAGCACGCATGTTAGTTAACTGTTTCGCTTTAGTTGGGTTCACAACCATATCGTCAGAACGTGAGTTCATACCGACGATCATGCCTTCATACACTTCAAGCTGTGGTTCAGCAAATAGACGACCACGGTCTTGTAGGGTGAACAAAGCAAATGCCAAACAAGTTCCGTTAACCATAGAGATCAACACACCGTTTTGACGTTTCGCTACAGCACCTTGTTTCGCTGTACCGTAATGAGAGAAGCTTGACGTCATGATCCCTGTACCTGAAGTCAAGGTCAAGAATTCAGAACGGAAGCCGATCAAACCACGTGAAGGAACAGTGGCTTCAATACGGATACGGCCTTTGCCGTCAACTTCCATATTGGTCATTTCGCCTTTACGTGTACCCATTTGCTCCATGATCGAACCTTGATGTTGTTCTTCAACGTCAAAAGTTACGTTTTCATACGGCTCTTGGATCACGCCATCGATTTCTTTCATGATCACTTGCGGACGAGATACACCCATCTCGAAGCCTTCACGACGCATGTTTTCGATCAATACTGAAAGATGCAATTCACCACGACCAGAAACTTTGAAACGGTCTGGACTGTCCGTGTCTTCAACACGTAGTGCTACGTTGTGGATCAATTCGCGGTCTAGACGTTCACGGATGTTACGTGAAGTCACGAACTTACCTTCGCGGCCTGCAAATGGTGAGTTGTTGACTTGGAATGTCATCGATACCGTTGGTTCGTCTACAGACAATGGCGGTAATGCTTCAACATTTTTCGGATCACAAATCGTGTCAGAAATGTTCAATGCATCAATACCTGTGATACATACGATATCACCCGCAGAAGCAGTATCAACGTCGATACGCTCTAGACCATGGTAACCCATGATTTTAAGGATACGGCCGTTACGTGATTTACCTTCTTTGTCGATCACAGTCACAGGAGTATTGGTGTTAACCGAACCACGTTGGATACGGCCAATCCCGATCACACCGACAAAGCTGTTGTAGTCGAGTGAAGAGATTTGCATTTGGAATGGGCCATCAACATCTACTGATGGTGGCTCAACGATATCAACGATGGTTTCATACAACGGCGTCATGTCTTCAGCAAGTTCTTCTGGTGAAGGACCGGCAACACCACGTAGACCTGAAGCATAAACGATTGGGAAGTCCAACTGTTCATCAGTCGCGCCCAAGCTATCAAACAAGTCAAATACTTGATCGATTACCCAGTCTGGACGAGCACTTGGCTTGTCAACTTTGTTGATGATCACGATTGGTTTAAGACCACGTGCGAACGCTTTTTGCGTTACAAAACGTGTTTGTGGCATTGGACCTTCTTGAGAGTCCACAAGCAACAATACACAGTCAACCATCGACATTACACGTTCAACTTCGCCACCGAAGTCGGCGTGTCCCGGGGTGTCGACGATGTTGATGCGGTACTCAGTGTTGGTACGTTTGTCTAACCATTTGATTGCAGTATTTTTA
>JASLJB010000253.1 GCA_030152605.1 Acinetobacter sp.
TGACCAAAGTGCAAATCAGGTGCAGTTGGGTCAAAACCTGCTTTAATTTTTAAAGGTCGGTTTTCTTTGAGTTTCTTAAGTAGATCCTCTTCAGAAATAATTTCATGAGTGCCCCGTTGGATGAGGGCGAGTTGTTCTTCAGCCGGCAGAAAGTTTGACATCACTAAATCCAAACGCATGGGTTATACAAATTCTGCGATATACTAACACTTTTTCAACACAATGCAGGCGAATTCATATGAGCGCAATCTATATTGGGGTAATGACGGGAACCAGCATGGATGGCGTGGATTTTGTCGCTGCATCGTTTGAACCGCTACAACTACACGGCACTCTGACCTTAGAATTTGATCCTGAACTGCGCAGCGAACTGATGGCTTTGGCCTTACCAGATGACAATGAAATCGACCGCATGGGCAAGGCGGATGTGGCTTTGGCCAAGATGATTGGTCACGGGATCAATCAGTTGATTGAGCAACATCAACTGCCACGCGAGCAAATCAAAGCCATCGGTTCACATGGTCAAACCATCCGCCACCGTCCTGAACATGGCTTTAGTTTGCAAATCGGTGATCCGAATATCATCACTGAAATCACCCAGATCCCGGTGGTCTCCGACTTCCGACGCCGTGATCTTGCTGCCGGTGGTCAGGGTGCGCCGTTGGTACCCGCTTTTCACCAAGCCTTGTTTCAACATCCCGAAACACATCGAGTCATTCTCAATTTGGGCGGTATCGCCAATATCAGTATCTTGCCTGCCGGTGATGCTGACGGCGTTTATGGCTATGACACTGGCCCCGCCAACATCCTGATGGATGCCTGGTGTCATCGTTATACCGGCCAACCTTATGATGAAGGCGGCAGTTGGGCGGCCTATGGTCAGCCGATTCGTAACCTACTCAACCGCTTGCAGAACCATGATTTCTTTGCCAAAGAGCCACCGAAAAGTACCGGCCGTGAAGATTTCAATTTGGAATGGTTAGATGAGCAACTGGCCGACTGGCGCAGTGATCTGGAATACAACGAACTCGAAGATCTGCCTGAAAATGTCCAAGCCACCCTACTCAAACTGACCACACGTGCGATTAAAAAAGCCATTTATCGTTCGCCTTTAGAAACTGGCGAAGTCTATGTCTGTGGTGGTGGTGCCTATAACACCCAATTGCTTGAGCAACTGCGCTGGCGTCTACGCAAACATAACTGGAGCGTGCAAACTACGCAGGCCTTGGGACTCTCGCCAACTTGGGTCGAAGGCACTGCCTTTGCATGGTTGGCGATGCGTTTTATGCAACAACACAGTGGCAATCTGCCTGCCGTCACCGGCGCCCATGGCTTTCGCGTCTTGGGCAGTGTGACTTGCGTTTAAAGCGCAGACTCACCGCCCAACAGCGCCGATAATCGCTCAAAGTAAAATCCGCCGCAGGACTGCTTGTCACTGCGGCGGATATGATGCTGCTAAGATACTGAGTCAACAAGGCCTGATGGGTCTCGCATTAGGCTAGTTTTTTCAGCAGATCAATCACCGCCTCTCCCACCAGACCGAGTGACTGCGGATCGACCTGTTCAATCGTGTCGCAGGCTTGGTGGTAACACGGCGCAAATTCGAGAACATCACCTTTCATTTGCTCATTAAACAACGTCAAGGATGCCACAGGCACTTTACCCAAAAATGGCAGCGCATCGGTCGCCGTCAAGATCGAAAGATCTTCTTTGAATTTAACTTTTTTGCTGCCCAAGAAATCTTTTAACTGCTGCTCTAGCGCAATATCTCCAGCATGTGCTGGAATCGCGCGAAGCGCATCGAGAATCGGTTGATATTCTTCTGCACGCATCTCACTTTGTTTTAAGGTTTTCTCTAATTCAACAATCGTGGAGCGATCTGCATCTGCAATCAACACTTCGCCATCTTTGGTGCCGACCATATCAATATTAATATAGGCCTTGATCTGTTTGAGTTGCGCATCGTTCAGGCCATTCACATAGGCTTGTGACCCACCAATACCGGCTTCTTCCGAATCCCAAAATGCAATTCGAATACTCTGTTTTGGCGTCAGTTTATGCTGTGCGATTTGATCGATCAAATCCAATAACAGCACAGTACCCGAGGCATTATCATTAATCCCCGGACCCATTTTGACTGAATCATAATGTGCCCCCAACATCACGATGCTGTCTTGGTCTTGGCCCGGAATGTCCACAACAATATTATGGCCTGTGACTTTATCTCGATTTTCAAATGGGATTTTCTCGACCTGATAACCACTCTTTTTAAGCTGCTTTAAAATATAATCGGCACTGGCCTGTCCACCTGAACTGCCCACGGCACGGTTGCCTTGATGATGATCTGCGATCGCTTGAAAGTCTTTGAGGTAGCCCAGCATATTTTCAGTATTTAAGCTGATATTTTCAAAGCTTTGGCTATTTATTTGTTCTTGAGTCGCTGGGTTTTTAGATGAGTTTGAATTCGGCTGACAAGCTGTCAAAACACATGTTGAACAAAGAATAAGTGCTGCAAAAACTTTATTTAATTTCACTAAGTTGTTCCGATTAAATTTTAATTAAGCTCGGAGTATAGTGATTTCGCTTTTTTAACAAGAGTTCAAAATTGTAACTTGGGTATGCAGTTTTTCATCTAAAACCGGTTAACTCCCCACCCTGCACACGACACCCTAATCGCGAATAAAGCACAGGATGAGGATCTTAGTTTTACAGCCCACACACACTACAGTTCATGCCTTTGCAGTGATGCAGTACCGAGTTGCGTGCGGCATTTTTTTCGGTGCCGGGTCCTGTAACCAATGGGCCCGCCAGCTGCTCAGCTGTAGACTGTGGTCGCCATTTACTGCGAGTGAAAATTTGAGTATTTCCCGTGATCATAGGTGTGGCCAATAGTGATTGTTGGCAGTATTGGCAGCGGATCTGCGCGACACGAATTTCCACGATCGCCACACGCTGCTCAAAAATCCCATGGCAATGCGGACAACTGAAATCATAGAGTGGCATTTTAATTTACCTATCTGTTGATGTTGATCGGAATGAATCGCTGTGCCTTGATACTGCAAAGACAAATCTAAGCACAGCTTTGATGTCTTTAACGGCGATGTCCCCAAAATTTATCCTCATTCAGAGCGCCTTGTGGCAAGATATTTTGTTCAAAGATGCCGGTTGGCAAAGACACGGTACAGGCACAGTTCGGAATATCTACGATGCCACCGATACGCCCTTCAATCGGTGCTGCGGTGAGCAACATATAGGCCTGACTGCCACTGAAGCCAAAATTCTCCAAGTACTTAATCGCTTTTAGACAGGCTTGGCGATAGGCGACTGTTGCATCGAGATAGTAATTCACCCCGTTTTCCACACTAATGCCTTCAAAGGTCAGCCACTGATCATAGTGCGGACGCACATGGCTCGGTACAAAGATCGGACTGTCAATTTGATACTTGGCCATGCCGCCTTTGATCAGATCAAATCCAACTCGCGTCACACCATCCATTTCGATTGCACCACAAAAACCAATTTCGCCATCACCTTGTGAGAAATGCAGATCCCCCATCGAGAAACCTGCACCTTTTTGGTACACCGGGAAGTAGATTCGACTGCCTGCGGCCAAGTCTTTGATATCCGTATTGCCGCCGTGTTCCCGTGGTGGTACGGTGCGTGCCGCTTCTTTGGCCATACGCTCAAACTCAGCTCCTGTTAGGCCGCGCAATACCGCGGTACGTGGATCTGGCGGATTGGCCTGCCCTTTGGGAACCAACAATGCTTCACGGCGATTCCACTCGGCCAACAAATCATGTGAAGGCAGTGTGCCCATCAGACCGGGATGCTTTAAGCCCGCGATGCGCACCCCAGGAATATGGCGTGAGGTTGCATACAGTCCTTTGAGATCCCAAATGGCTTTATCCGCTTCGGGGAAATAATCCGCCAAAAAGCCACCGCCATTGTCTTTGGCAAATACACCAGAAAAACCAATCGGGCTGATGGCCTGAATATCCAATAGGTCGATGACCAGTAAATCGCCCGGCTCGGCCCCTTCGACATAAAACGGCCCAGTCAGTGGATGCGCCCGAGTCAGATCAACTTCTCTCACATCGCTAACATCATCACTGTCTTTGATTTGAGCATCCAAGAAATCCAAACTTTCAATCAAGATCTCTTCTCCCGGTTTGACCGAAGTCAAACAGGGTATATCAGGATGCCAACGGTTATGCCCAATTTCGGCTTGTTCTGCGAGTGGTATACCGGCTTTAATTTTTATATGTTGCATCGCGTTATCCTTATTGTGGTACTCAAGTCAGTCATACTTAGTAACAGCAAGCTTGATGCCAATACTGATCTGCTTGAGTATTTTTTGTGATTTGCTTTTAGTCACTTGCTTTTAGTCACTTGCTTTTGAGTGATGTGTTTTAAAGTTAACCAAACAACCTAATCCGCCAACAGCTCTGCAAGTGCGGCATTGATAAATGCGGTGTCTACAGGATTGACCCCGCCGCCAGCGAAATGCCCCCAGACCCCGGGGATGACCCGAAACTCGGCATTCGGCATGTGTGAAACCTCATACACCTCATCATCAACCGGAAAATACAGATCGCGTTCGGCCGGCATCACGATGGCTTTGGCCTTGATCGCTGCCAAGGCCGCTTCATGATCACCATTAAATCCGGGCGTGTTGCCGATATTGCCATTGCGCCATGTCCACAACATGGCGAGCAAGTTGTTGGCATCGCGACCATCCAGAAAAAAGCCCTCCCAAAAGCCAAGCAGAAAATCCTCCAGTGAGGCATAGCCCAAGTCCTTATAACGTTGCTGCCAATAGAAGGCTTGGCTAAAGCCCCAACCGGCATAGACCCGTGCTGCGGCTCTCAAGCCTCGGGTCGGTTGGCTGCTGTATTCACCATTTAAAAAAGCCGCATCGGTTTCGATCGCGGCTTTGACGGCATCCAAAAACACTTGATTGTGCTCACTGGTGCGTGCTGATCCACAAAAAGGCAGGATTTTCGGCACCATGTCTGGATAGCTCAGCGCCCATTGAAAACTCTGCCCCGCCCCCATCGACCAGCCGATCACCGCCTGTAATTTTTCGATGCCAAATTGCTGCGTCACCAAGGCATGCTGCGCGCGAACTTGGTCATAGACTGTGACATGTGGAAAATGTGGACCGTTAAACGGTGCAGGCGTGTTAGAAGGCGATGAGGACAGACCATTGCCCAACATATTCGGCACGATAATAAAATATTGATCTGGATTAAGCGCTTTATCAGTGCCAATCAGCCATTCGTTTTCCCAATGTCGCCCCGAGTACCAAGTCGGATAGACAATGGCATTGGATTTATCCGCATTCAGCCTGCCATAAGTTTGATAGGCCAAATATGCCGATCGTAGCGTGACGCCGTGTTGCAATACAAAATCACCGAGTTGAAAAATCTGACAATCCCTAGACATCGCTTACTCCCTACTCAATTGCTCAATGTGCTTGTTGTTGTTTTCAGATGGCAACACCCGATACTGACCTTGCAGATACGCAATATGGACATGATCCGTCTCAGGATATTTGAGAATATGTGCCGCGATCACCGGCTCCACTTGGGTACGCATTTGTCGACCCAATTGCCGTGCACCATAGCGCCCATCATAGTGCTGCTGCATCTCCGCGATCACCGAAGTATCTAAACTGAGTTCACGGCCCTGCTTGGCCAAACGTTGATTGAGTCGATTCAGTTCGATCTGCACCAAAGCCGGAATTGCATCGGCTTTGACCCGTTGATAATGCAAGATTCGATCGATTCGATTCAGAAACTCCGGATCAAAACGTTGCTCAAGCGCTGCATCGATCAGCGCCTGTTCAAATTGATCACGACTTTTTAGTAAATATTTCAAGGACAGGGTCCAGTGTCCCCAATGCTGCTGTAAGGCTTTGGCGCCGACATTACTGGTCATAAAAATCAGACAGTTTCTAAAGTCGATGCTTTTCACCCCAGAGGTCAAGGTCATGCTCCCGGTTTCGAGGACATTGAGCAGACTGCGGATCACTTCTGTACTGGCCTTTTCCAGCTCATCAAACAACACGATACCGGGCTTGCCAAAACTGCCCTGAATCGCCTCGATATCAAACAGCGTGGTGCCCTCTTTACTGCCGACATAGCCGGGCGGTGCCCCGGTCAGTGCGGCGGAATAATGCTCCTGCGCCAAGGTATTCATATCGATCCGGCAAAACGCATCACGACGCCCATGAATCGCCTCACTGATCAAGCGCACGGTTTCAGTTTTACCCACCCCAGTACTGCCCAACATCAACACCACCGCCAAAGGTCGCTCAGGATGATTAAAGTCGGCTTTCACCACCTGTAGCATCTGTTCAATTTCCTGCAAGGCCGGTTGCTGTCCCACGATGCGTTGCTTTAAAAACTGCATCACCTGCTCAGGCTCAAACTTAAAACGCGATTGACGCGAGGCATGCAGTTTACCTTGTAGCTCATAGCGCTGTTGAGCAATGCTATCTTGGTTATGTTCAAGCCGATCACTGGCAAAGGTCATACTGTCCATCCTCCTGTGCAATGCGTGTCTAGGCTTCTTTCTCTAAACCTTGATGCGGCAGATTGCCAACCGGACACTCAGCCACCCCGATATGCGAACGGGTAAATGACTCGACATTTTCCTGGGCTTTTTTCGCATCCAGCACCCAAGTGCGATAAAAATCAAATGGACAATCCGCCACGCCTTTATCACCATCCCCATCGTTAAACACCCCGGTATAACCGCGATGCAGTAATTTAAATAAATGATTTTGTGCTTGATCATATTGGCGCGCATCACGGATTTCCGCCAAGGACAATTGCGCATACTGGATGCCCATTTGCTCTGTGCCACATTCACCTAAAGTCCGTCCATCAAAGCCAATAATCGCGGAATGACCAAAATAGGTATAAACCCCATCAAAGCCACTGCCGTTGGCCACTGCAACATAGACGTTATTGGCCCACGCCATGGTCTTGGACATCAAGACTTGTTGCTCGCAAGCCGGATACATATAGCCTTGGCAACGCACGATCAGTTCGGCCCCCTTCATGGCACAGTCGCGCCAAATCTCTGGATAGTTGCCATCATCACAAATAATCAAAGACAACTTGATCCCCTTCGGCCCTTCAGTCACATAGGTGCTATCACCCGGACACCAGCCCTCGATCGGACACCACGGAATCACCTTGCGATACTTCTGTACGATCTCACCCAGATTATTGATCAGGATTAAGGTGTTGTATGGCGACTTCTGCGGGTGCTGCTCATGTTGCTCACCGGTGATGGAAAACACTCCCCAGACATTGGCCGCTTGGCAGGCGGCTGAAAAGATCGCAGTTTCATCACCGGGAATGGTGGCTGCGGTCTGCATCATTTCATCATGGTCATACATAATGCCCATGGTGCTATATTCGGGAAAGATCACCAGATCCATGCCTGGCAAACCTTGTTTCATGCCTTTAAGCATCTCTGCAATTTTATGGGCATTGTCGAGGACTTCTACTTTGCTGTGTAACCTTGGAATGGTGTAGTTAACCACTGCCACACCCACGGTATTCGGACTACTTGTAATATCACCATGTCTCATTTTTTATTCTTCCTTTGATTTAATTAATATGACGCTCAACCCGCCTGCGCTTCGCCATCGCAACACCTTGCATCGTAATCGTTAGGCGGTATTCTTTTAGCAAAACTACACAGTAAATCTTTAATCCCGTTCGGGGTCTCAAGTCAATATCCTTAAAAAAAATAGCACACAGCCACGGCTGCTGTTTTTATAAAACACCCAGTACAGCAAGGACTTAGGAAACACTGTTTTCAATAACACAACAGCAGCTCAAACCTAGCTTAGCATCACAGTACATGCTGAGCCTTTTAGCGCAGCGATTGCAGCGCATTTTGCGAACCGCATACTATTTAGCGATCAGATCGATTCGGCGCACACAATATCCGCGCCGTGCAGCCTGACTACGATTTTTGCTCAGCGCATCACACGGCATAAAACACCTGATTTGAGAATGGCACAGTGTTTAAATCCGCAAGCAATTACACTGATTTGTCTTAACAATCCTAGCCAACAGCAGACCTAAAACCAGTATGGCGCACTCAAAAAAAAGGCAAAAAAAATCCCCATTTAAAATGGGGATTACGCTGTTGCGTGTTGTTTAAGCTAAAAGCACTTAGATCGAGAATGACGATCCGCAACCACACGTGGTGGTCGCATTTGGATTTTTAATAATAAAACGCGAACCTTCTAAGCCTTCGATATAGTCCACTTCAGAACCAACCAAATACTGGTAGCTCAATGAATCCACCAACATGGTGACATCTTCTTTTTCAAATTTTGCATCATCTTCATTGACGCTTTCAGCAAAGTTAAATCCGTAGGAAAATCCAGAGCAACCACCGCCAGTCACGTAAACACGTAACATCAGGTCCTGATTGCCTTCGCTATCGCGAAGTTGACGAACTTTATTCGCTGCACTATCAGTCATTTCTAGAGCTTGGGCATTCATGATCGGGTATTCCTCAAACGATTTAGATGGCAAATCAGGCTCACCATTCACTTGAGTTCAGCATCGTCATTTCTCACAGCGTCGCTGAATAACACATGATTTGCATCAAGAGCGAAGTGGATAATTTTATAACGAAGGGTCGACAAGCGAAGCTGTATAGATAGGGCTGAGTGAGCACGGCTCAGTATAGCATAGACTCAATTTAGGAATCGAGTCATGCACATGCGCAGTCAGAGACATCCGCACCCAGCTGTGTTGATCTCTTGGATTATTTGTAGTTTTCATCCTGCAAACTACACTCAAAATTACTCGGCGCTTGCTTACAGCGGAACTGCCACAATAACTTCATCATCTGTTTATGGTAGACCCCCTGCTTGGTTAAATTGATCCGTGATTCACGCATCATCTTTTGATAGCCGGGCTGATCTGCGGGGCTAACCTGCATCCAATACTTGGCTGGAATATCAGCTTTCATTTTGGAGAGGATCTGTACTGCTCGGGGTAACTGGGTTTTGATCCAATCACGTGACTTTTGCCCATAGCCTGTCGGGAAACGATCCGAACGAATAATAATACTTCCCGTCACTTGCAGGATCGGATAGTTCACGATCGCACCTTTTGTTCCCAAACCTTTGTGCAACTCCAAAGGTTTAAACGCCGCAGCAGGTGCACCAATGATATCCACTTGGCCATTGTTAAACTTGCTGCCAAAGTTGGTCACATCGGCACTGACCGCCTGAGCACCGATTTGCTGCACCATGATTTTCTGTGCTTGGTCATAGTCCAATACTGCGATTTTTTTACCGGCCGCTTTGGCCACCGTGTTAATACTGCGATCATTGACCAATAGATAGGCATCTCCGACCGGCACCACACCCACCACTTCATATTGACCTTGGCGCATATATTTGGAAAAGGTCGGGCTGGACAGGCCCTGCATGACTTTGATGGCAAAATTCAGATCCGGAATCGCCCCAATTGCATCCAAAGATCCTGTAAATGAATTGAACTGACGGCTACGCATACCGGTGATACTCACCGCATCACACTTGCCGGCCTTAAAGTCCTCCGCGATCACCGCTTCATTCTGTCCGACCTTGAGTTCAATCTCTGCACCCCAGTTTTTTGCAGCCAACTGATAATCTTTCATTAAGCTATAAACATCGCCATTCTTGCCCACCAAATCAAATACACATAACACTTGCTTGGCTTGGAGAGCTGAGCTCGCCATCAACACGACTGCGCCCAAGCACAGCGAACGCATCCATTGTTTTTGAATGCCTTGTCGCTGTGGTGGTTGTGGTTGTTTTTGAGACTGTGGGTGTATTTGTTTTTGAGAGTATGGTTGTTTTTGAGGCTGTCGCTGTTTTTGACGTTGCGGTTGAGTCAGTGTTGATTGAATCCATTGCATCATGTTTTTATCTCCGTGATTGACGAAAGGTTTATAGTTCTACCCTTCAGCATCAATATCTCATTGTTGTTTTCAGTCGCTTTGCTCAAAAAGCGATGTGTTTTCATTAGACGAGCTTTCCCATAACTAGACTACGTATTTCCATAACTAGGCTACGTTTTTCCATAACCGCACTCTATGGCTCAACAGACCTGGCAGCTCAAGAAAAAGCCCAGCGCGATGGCTGGGCTTTGGCGAGTGGATTTATGCCGTTTAAAGCTTATTCACCACCGAGCGCACATTCAAAGTTGGCTTTGTCCACAGAGCAACGGGCTTTTTTCAATACCGACATCATGCCTGCATCATAAACGCCTTGTTTGGTCAGCTCCATACGACCATCACGCAACAATTTTTGATATTTAAGTTTTTCTTCAGCACTTAAATTCATTTTGTATTTGGCTGGGATACTGTTTTCTAAGCGATTGATCATGCTGAAACTTTTGGGCAAGTTTTTCACAAACCAATCACGTGACTTCTGACCAAAACCTGCTGGCATTTTTTCAGGGCGAATCACCAGATCAGCGGTGACTTGTAGCACTGGGAAATTAAACATCCCGCCATTGTTGCCCAAGCCTTTATAGATCTCTAAAGGCTTATACGCATAAGCCGGTGCACCGACCATATCCACTTGGCCATTATTGAACTTGGCAACAAAGTTAGATACATCCGATGGAACGGCTTGTGCACCGACGCGCTGCACCATAATCCGTTGTGCCGCATCATAGCTCAGCACCGCAAACTTTTTGCCCGCTGCTTTTTCGATTGAGTTGATGTTTTTATCACGCACAAATATAAATGCCGAACCGAGTGGTGCAATCCCCGCGATCTCGTATTTCTTGCCGCCTAGATTGCTCACCATCTTGGCCGCATTACGTGAATCCAAGGCAAAGCTAATCGCTTTCTGCGCAATATTATTATTGGGAATACCGCCGAGTGAATCGATCGAGCCGACAAACTTGTTATATTGACGTGCTCGCATGGCTGTCATAAATACGCCATCACATTTACCGGCTTTAAAATCATTATCCGCAACCGCTTCATCCTGACGCGGTACCAGATTGATCTCCGCCCCCCATCCCTTGGCTGCGAGTGCCCATTCTTGTGCCATTTGATAGGACTCACCCGACTTGCCAAGCAAATCAAATACACAGATATCCACGGCAGCTTGTGCTGCAGTAGAAAGTCCTAAAGCTGACATTGCAGTCACTGCAAAGCATATTTTTTTCATTGAGACATCCTTTTGAATTTTATTTATTTTGTGGAGCTAATCCATCAAAGCTATATTAATCAGCTTCTTGACAAAAAAATAGAGTAATTACTCCATTATTTTGATATTTTTATTTTTAACATAAATATCAACAACTTAAAATCAACATTTTTAGAAAATTGATATTCCCCAACCATTTACAGTGGCTGATCACACGGATCAATGTGATTTATGAATAGTGTAAATCAAACACAATCCATGCTGTCGCATGCTGAGTAAACGATTGACTGATGAGCTATTTCAGCCATCGCGCATGCCGCACAATCCTCAGCACAATAAACGCAAACCCAGCAAGCATGCAGCCTATTTCTGACAGAAATCACCTGCACCTCAGTCTGAATCCTACAGGCAGCAGCGCATGATTCACTGTTCCATCGCCGATTCAGCACAGATCCAGTCTGAATACGCAGATTATAGATGGAGAATTTTACACTTTCGGTTAAACTAGGCCGATTTCGCATTTATAAGTAGTTTAAGCAGTAATGATCCAGTTAGAGCAACTTTCAATTCGTCGCGGCGGACGCGTGTTATTTAAAAACGCATCTATG
>JASLJB010000181.1 GCA_030152605.1 Acinetobacter sp.
ACAGATCATGACTACTTATCAAACAGCGATTGATGCAATCCGCGAATTAAAAGCAAAATTTGGCAACACATGGCGTGACATTAGCCCAGAAGATGCTGCGCGTATGCAACTTCAAAACCAATTCAAAACTGGTTTAGACATTGCTAAATACACTGCAGCAATTATGCGTCGTGATATGGCTGAATATGATGCTGACTCTAGCAAATATACTCAATCATTGGGTTGCTGGCACGGTTTCATCGCTCAACAAAAAATGATTGCCAACAAAAAATATTTTGGCACGACTGACAAGCGCTACATCTACCTCTCTGGTTGGATGGTTGCTGCACTTCGTTCAGAGTTCGGTCCTCTTCCTGACCAATCAATGCATGAAAAAACTTCAGTTCCTGCACTTATCGAAGAAATCTACACCTTCTTACGTCAAGCTGACGCAAAAGAATTGAACGATTTGTTCCGCGCTTTGAAAAAAGCAAACGAAGCGGGCGACACAGCTCAAGCTGCTGAAATCACAAACCAAATCGACAACTTCCAAACACACATCGTGCCAATTATTGCGGACATCGATGCTGGTTTCGGTAACGAAGAAGCGACTTACTTACTTGCACGTAAGATGATCGAAGCGGGTGCTTGTGCACTTCAAATCGAAAACCAAGTGTCTGACGCGAAACAATGTGGTCACCAAGCTGGTAAAGTGACAGTTCCACATGAAGACTTTATCGCGAAGATCCACGCACTTCGTTATGCTTTCTTAGAAATGGGTCTAGACGACGGTATCATCGTTGCACGTACTGACTCTGAAGGCGCTGACTTAACTCAGAAAATCCCAGTTGTGAAAGAGCCAGGTGATATTGCATCTCAATACATCAGCTACTTAGAAACTTCTGAAATTGACATCGCTGATGCTCAAGAAGACGAAATCTTGATCAAACGTAATGGCAAATTGCATCGTCCTAAGCGTTTAGCGTCTGGTCTATATCAGTTCCGTGAAAACACGCA
Organism: Acinetobacter sp.; assembly: GCA_030152605.1. Taxonomy (GTDB): domain Bacteria; phylum Pseudomonadota; class Gammaproteobacteria; order Pseudomonadales; family Moraxellaceae; genus Acinetobacter. Next base: position 997 of record JASLJB010000181.1, read on the forward strand.
AATTGATCGCGTTGTACTTGACTGCGTATCAAGCTTGCAAAACGGTGCAGATTTACTTTGGATCGAAACTGCAACGCCAAACGTTGAAGAAATTGCACACATGGTTAACCGTGTGAAAGAATCAGTTCCAAATGCGAAGCTTGTTTATAACAACAGCCCATCATTTAACTGGACATTGAACTTCCGTCAACAAGCATATGATCGTTATGTAGCTGAAGGTAAAGACGTTTCTGCTTATGACCGTGCTAAGTTGATGAGCGCTGAATACGACGAAACTGAATTGGCGAAAGATGCTGATGAAAAAGTTCGTACATTCCAGGCAGATGCTGCACGTGAAGCGGGTGTGTTCCATCACTTGATCACACTTCCGACATATCACACTGCTGCACTTTCTACACATGAGTTGGCTCAAGGTTACTTCGGCGACCAAGGTATGCTTGCTTATGTTGCTGGTGTACAACGTAAAGAAATCCGTGGTGGTATCGCTTGTGTGAAACACCAAGCAATGGCGGGTTCTGATATCGGTGATGATCACAAAGAAATCTTCGCTGGCGACAACGCGCTGAAAGCGGGTGATGACGCTAAAAACACAATGAACCAATTTGGTGGCTAATCCCTCCAACTGATTCAAAAAAAGACCCGCTCATATGAGCGGGTCTTTTTGCATATCAGCAAAAAATTGTATTACAAGAAAGTTTACAGCCTTTTTAAATATTTAAGCTCAACACTGTGGGAGCGTCGGTTGAACTTTATTCATGGCGCTTAGTGCAGGGACTGAGCAAGTTGCTTAATCCATGCGCCATAAGTCGCCCATTGATTGGTTAACAGAGCTTAGCCTTGTCTAGCTTTAAAGCGTGGATTGGATTTGCAAATCACAAACAGCTTGCCGCGACGCTTAACGACCTGACAATCACTACTACGTAACTTGGCACTTTTTAGGGAAGAAACCACTTTCATTGAATTCACCATACTGAGTTTTATGTAATGTTATAATATAACACTTGATCGGTGGCATGCAACGTACGAATAGTGATTATTTCTCTTCAGATCGGTACAGCGTGCTTTGTCTAGCTGTTGGATCTGCTGTTATTCCATGCAGCTTTAGAAGACAGATCAGTTGAATTGCTGTGCTATTCATGGTGCTTATTTTGCGTTGATGTCATATCGCCAGTAGTGCTGATCGGGTGTGACGTCTGGTCAGTTTTTATCTGGTCTTTGAGCTGCGACTTGCACTGTATAACGCTGAAGGGAGGCTAGATGATTTAATGGAGCAGAAGGGTGGAGTGATGATGTAGGCCTGGATCAGACCTACATCATTGGAGCAAATGCTTGATTAAGCGTTGCTTGGGTTTGAGGCATCTTTGGCTTTAAGGTTTTGAGTGAGACCGTTGATGTCACCACCGTTAATGCCCAGCTCATTCATCAAGCTATCGATCAAAGGTGCTTGTGAGCGATAACGTAGCGCACTGTTGACCACTTGATCAGAGAGTGCCACTTGACCAGACTCGCCACCTTCGCCGGCACTGACTGATGTCGCGCCCATACCGTTTAAGCCATTCACTTGGAGAATTTTGATGTCATCAATATTTTCCATTGGTTTAACACTTTCACGAATAATTTCAGGCAAGAATTTGATCAATGCTAAGCGAACTTGCATTTCAACCTGTTCAGTGGAGAGGATGTTATTGGCTTCGTTGACTGCGCGTGTCCCTTCAGCATCGACTTGATATTGCTTTTCAAGTGCTTCAGCCAGTAAGAATTTCGCATCCGCCTCACCTTTGGCTTTTAAGCGTACTTTTTCAGCATCGGCTTCAGCGCTAATTCTGATCGCATCGGCCTCGTCAACGGCTGCTTTTTTACCGGCTTCAGCAGCCACAGTGATCGCGATGGCATCTTTTTCGGCTTCTTGTTTGGCTGCAACCAAGTCAACAGCTTTAGCACGTTCAGCACGTTGTGTTTCACGTACAGTGAGTACTTCTTCTTCGGCTTTTACCGCTTGAGCACGGGCTTGATCGGCGAGAGCTTTGGCCTCAGATTCAGCACGAGATTTTTCAGCGATCGCAATTGCACGATCTTGCTCTGCCAGTTCAATGGTTTTCTTTTGTTCAACTTGTGCTTTTTGCACCAATTGTGATTTCAAAATATTTTCATTTTCAACATCACGGGCAGAGGCAATACGCTTAAGTTCAACCTCACGCTCTGCTGCAATTTGTGCTTCTTCAGCTTCACGTTTTTTTGATGCTTCTTGAGTTGCGATTTCAGAGAGTTGTTCTGCACGACGTACAGAAATTTCACGTTCTTGTTGGAGCTTGGCGTATTCTTCTTCACGCAAAATTTGCAAGCGTGATTGTTCAGTTTGTAGATTCTTGGTTTTGATTGCAAGATCAGCATCTTGCTCAATATCATTACGTTTTTTACGGCGATCTTCGATAGTTTCTGTCAGCTTGGTCAGACCTTCAGCATCAAATGCATTTTGTGGGTTGAAGTATTCAAAACTGGTTTGATCTAGACCGGTTAAAGATACAGTTTCCAACTCAAGGCCGTTCTTAAATAAATCTTCAGACACCACTTGCTGAACTTTCTGTACAAAGTCGACGCGTTTTTCATGTAATTCTTCCATCGCCATTTCAGCAGCAACAGAACGTAATGAGTCAACGAATTTACCTTCAACCAAATCTTTTAACTCTTGCGGAGACATGGTTTTTTGCCCCAATGTCTGCGCTGCGGTTGCGATTGATTCTGCGGTGGGTTTTACACGAACGTAAAACTCAGCCATGACGTCAACACGCATACGATCACGGGTAATCAGTGCTTGATCCGCAGCACGTTTTACTTCGAGGCGTAAGGTGTTCATGTTGACCGGAATAACTTCGTGTAAGACTGGCAGTACGATTGCACCACCACCTAAAATTACTTTCTCTCCACCGAAACCGGTACGGACAAAAGAAACTTCCTTACTTGATCTTTTATAGAGTCGGGCTACAATCACGCCGATAACCACCAAGGCGGTGAGTATAATCCCTGCAAAGACAACTATTTGATATAAAGAATCGCTAAACATCTTGTTTTCTCGTACTTATGATAAATTTAAATGAGCGTCCGAAATAGCTTTAAAGCCAATCGTGGTTTTTTGGGTCAAAAGAACAGTTTGTCCTTGTTTAAAAGTTATATCTGTTTCTGGCTCAACCAATACATAGTGGGTCAGACCAAATTGATCCGTCACTTTGGCTTGGGCAGGATAGTTCTGATGTGCATCACCTAAAATAATATGCGCACGACGACCGATCAGTTCTTCACTATGAATGGCAGAGGTTTCGTCCTTGGGTAAGACTTTGGCGATCCAACTGGCATTCATACGAATGATCGGCATCGATAAAATCAAACTCGCCGGTGCGATGAGCCAGATCGGTAAATAACTTTGATTGAAATGAAAATAAATCGCCTGAACGCTGAAACCAAATAATGCATAGACGGTTAGAAAGATAATCAGCCAGACCAACATCGGTACACGCCCGACATAAAGCCAATCCAGGAATTGCAGAAAAATATTACCGCCAAGATCTAAATCAATATGCAGTTGATGTCCGCTCGATATTTGTTCTGGAATAAATTGATCAAGTAAACCTTGGGATGTTGAGCCGAATATCATGAGTAAACATTCTATTAGGCCAAGCATTAACATTAGACTGAGACTAATACTAAAAAAAAGATTGGCGGGTTCAACAAACAAATCCCATAACATTATTTAAATACTCAACTGGTATTTTCGATTTAGTGTGTATCGATCTAAAATATGAATTCAAAAAACTATCGATTTAATCATGCGATTTAATGATTGAAGTTTCAAAAGCTGATGAGATCAAAATGATCTCATCAAATTTGTTCGCTTAAATCTTTGAACGTTGTCGTTAAAATAAGTGTAATTTAAAAAGTTGATTGATTTTATCGGTCATAGCTGCTTTTTGCAACAGCTTATATTTATATATCAATATAAATCAATATCTTGAGTTTATTTGACTGGTGGTGCATGCAAGGTTTTTAATATTTAAATGCTTGTATTTATTGTTTTTATTGGCTATAAATAGTTCTAATGTATGCTTTAAAGTATTCGTGGTATAGATAAAAAAAATACGCAATGATTGGGGTGATCATTGCGCAGAACAACGAATCTGCTTTCACAGCTTCGGTTAAGTTGCGAGTTATGAAGTTCGGGGGAGTTCATAACCGTTTTCAAATCATATCAACTTGGTTTTTTCCTTCATTGGTATTCACGTTAATAAGTGTTAATTCACGTTAATTTCAAATAGTTGGTCAAATTCTTAATGTTGTAAATAAAAAAAGACCTTTAGATTAAAGGTCTTTTTTTAGTTTCTTGGCGGCTTAAAATCTAAATACGCCTAAACCTGATTTGACTTCATCGAGTGTTTCTTGGGTAATATCGCGGCATTTTTCTGTGCCTGTACGCAAAATATCCATAATGTAGTCAGGATCTTTGGCTAATTCGATACGTCTTTCACGAATCGGGCCGATCAGCTCTTTAAGTACGGCTTCAAGACGTTTCTTGACTGTACCATCACCGAGACCACCACGGCGATAATGCGCCTTAAGTGCTGCAACTTCCTCTTTGTCTGGATCAAAAGCGTCCAGATAAGTGAACACGATGTTACCTTCAACTTGACCTGGATCTTCAATTCGCAAGTGATTTGGATCGGTATACATGGCATTGACCGCTTTTTTGATGTCTTTATCGGTCGCATCTAAAACGATGGTATTGCCCAAAGATTTAGACATCTTGGCTTTGCCATCAAAGCCAGGTAGGCGACTCATATTTGACAGTAAAGCTTGGCATTCTGGCAAGACTTCATGACCAATTTGACGGTTGATGCGGCGTACCACTTCGTTGGTTTGTTCAATCATTGGGATTTGATCATCGCCTACAGGCACGACAGTTGCTTTAAATGCTGTGATATCTGCAGCTTGAGCGATTGGATAACACAAGAATCCAGCAGGGATGTCACGTTCAAAACCACGTAATTGAATTTCAGCTTTGATGGTTGGATTACGTTCTAAGCGTGAAACAGTCACAAAGTTGAGATAGAGCATGGTCAATTCATTCAATGCCGGTAAGCATGATTGAATACAAATCGTGGTTTTGGTTGGATCAATACCAACCGCAAGATAGTCTGTGGCCACCTCAATAATGTTGCGACGTACTTTTTCAAAGTTATCGGCATTATCTGTCAAGGCTTGTGCATCGGCCAAGAGTAAATGTTGGTGATGTGAATCTTGTAGACCGACACGCGAACGTAAAGAGCCAACAAAATGTCCTAAGTGCAATTGTCCAGTTGGACGGTCCCCAGTCAGAATGATCGGGCGTGAATCGAGCTTACTCATGAATTATTCCGATTTTTACCAAGTCGATAGACGACGCTGTGTCTTTGAATGGCATATATTGTACGGGATTATTTTTTTTTATGTCAGTAACAATGTTGGATTCAAACCTGCCAGTGTTAAATAATCTTTGCGGATCATGATTAATTTCTTTAGAGCAAAATTAAGCAACTAAACTTGATCATTATGTTTTGAATGATTTTTTGAGATTATGCATCGTGATATTGTGGTTAAATAAATCCAAATCTTTTATAGACAACAAAAGTATAAATTGTAAGTGGGGTGAGATATGCAGTGGAAAGGTCGTCGAGAAAGTAACAATGTTGAAGATCGCCGAGGTGTGGGGGGTAAAGCCGGTGGCATCAGTATTTTAGGTTTGGTCGTGGCTTTTGTTGCGTGGAAGTTTTTTGGCGTCGATCCGCAGCAGGCCTATCAAGCCACGCAACAGGTTCAGCAACAGACCCAAATACAAAGCAGCAACGCTGACCAATCTATGCAAACGCCAGAACAAAAGGAGGTTGCAAGTTTTGTGGCCACTATTTTGGCAGATACAGAAGATACCTGGTCTGAAGTTTTTCGTCAGCAGGGTGCGCAGTATCGTCAACCCAAGTTGGTGATGTTTAGTGGGGTGGTCAATTCGGGCTGTGGTTCAGCCGAGTCTGCGATGGGCCCGTTCTATTGTCCTGCTGATCAAAAGATTTATATTGATACGACCTTCTTCCAAGAAATGCATCAACAGTTGGGGATTCAAAAAGATCAGCATGCGTCCCAGCGGATTACCCAAAATCAAGCTGGTGAGTTTGCACAAGCCTATGTTTTGGCCCATGAGGTTGGACATCATGTGCAAAACCTATTGGGCATTTCAACTCAGGTCGAAAAAATGAAACGCCAGTCCAGCCAAAAACAGGCCAATCAACTGTCGGTGGCTTTGGAGTTGCAGGCGGATTGTCTTGCTGGTGTTTGGGCTTATCGAACTCAACAGCGCACCAAGTTTTTACAGCCGGGGGATGTTGAAGTGGCCATGGATGCAGCGCATAAAATTGGTGATGACTATTTACAGAAACGATCTCGTGGTCAAGTGGTACCAGATAGCTTTACCCATGGTAGCAGTGCGCAGCGCATGCAGTGGTTTCAGACCGGTCTTCAAAATGGCGATATTGAACGTTGCGATACCTTTCAAGGTCAAGTTTAAGTCCACTCAACTTGCATGATCCTTTGGGTTGAGTTGTATGGGCTTAAAATCAATAATCTTGTCTTTGTGTGAGCGTTGCTGTTTCATGTGTGATTGATGCAGCAACAGCGCATAGCATTTGAATTTTTATGTTAAAAAAAATAATTTTTTAAAACCCTGTTTGCATTTTTTTTGTAAACTTGCCTTGTATTTCAACAAAACAGCCATTCATTCAATTTTCAATCAATTGAATATCATCTTTATTTAAATTAGAAAGTGATATTAGGATTTACATGGGTAATTATTTTCTCCTTCAGGTATTCACCGTAGTTTTTGCATTATCCATTGCGACAACAATCTTTAATAAGCGAATACTTGGCTTCCCTCAAGCGATTGGTGTGCCGATCGTTTCAGCCATCTTGGTATTTATCTTGCAGTGGGGCGCGAGTTTACTCAATGGCAATCAGTTTATTACCATTAACATCCATCATATTGAAGAAGCAGTACGAAATATTGATTTCTATGACTTCCTCGTGAATGGTGTGATTTGTTTTATTCTCACCTCGTCAGCGCTTAAGTTCCGAGTCTCGGATTTAAAAATCTATTGGCGACCGATCGGTATACTCGCCACCATTGCGCTGGTACTGTGTGCGGTGTTTTTTGGTGGTTTGATTTTTGGTTTTCAATACCTGATTGGCAATCCTGTACCGATCTTAGTTTTATTATTATTGGGTTCGGCCTTGGGCGCGACCGATCCCATCGGGGTAAAAGGCGTACTCAGTTCCGTGCGTGCACCGCATCATTTGATGGTCAAGCTTGAGGGGGAATCATTATTTAATGATGCCATGTGTATTGCCGTTTTTATGACCCTGTTAAATGTGTTGGAAGGTGAGCATTTTAGTTTGCTGGCCACCTTACAAACCTTGCTCTATGAAATCGTGGTGGCAGTGATTATTGGTTGGGGCTTTGGCTTGGCGATCCTGCGACTATTACGCGGTAAACATGAAATGGAGTCATTGATATTAACCACGGCATTATTGGCTTGTGGTTCTTATTTGGTGGCGTTATTTGCACATGCCTCCGCGCCGATTGCCTGTGTGATCGGCGGATTAATCGTCGGTAATAAATGGAAAGAAATCTTGGCGGAGCGTGAAATTCGCGAGGTGAATCATTTCTGGCATACCGTTGAAGGGATTATTAACTCATTTTTATTTACCTTGATTGGACTGGAAATCTTTATTTTAGATTTGAGCAGTAGCTTAATCTTGGGTGGGATCTTTGCATTTATCGCATTACATTTATCACGCTTTGCAGCCAACTTTTTATCCTTTACTTTTTTCCCATCATTTCGCAAAAAAAGTTATAACGGTAGTTTGGTGATTTTATCTTGGGGCGGGGTACGTGGTGGGATTTCACTGGCGCTGATCTTGGCTGTCGCCAATATTCCACAGTTACGTGAATATAGCAGTATCTTGATTGGTTATACCTTTATCAGCGTATTGTTATCCGGTGTGGTCTGTGGTTTGGGATTACCAGCGGTAATGAATGCGTTTTATTATAATCCGAATGAAGAAACCACTGGATTTAAAGGTTGGTATCAACGCCAATGCCATAAAATGAATCGCAAAGGTTTTAAATATATCGTCGGTGAAGACGCCAATGGCAATGAAACCATCACGATTTATAAACCTGAAGCGATCATGGATCAAATGTCTGAGGATGGTGTTGCCACTTTACATCGACCAGATAAAGCGGTTGAAGTGAAGCGTCTAGAAAACCCAGAAAACTTTTAATACTTTTGTTATGCGATTTTAGCAAGTGCAGGAGAAGATGATGTCCAGTAAGCAGCCTTCATCTACACAGGAATTGGCGCAGATGATTATTGCGGTGGTTGTTGCAATTCCCTATGCCAAGGTTGCGACCTATGGACAAGTGGCAAAAATGGCAGGCTTGCCACGCCATGCACGTTTGGTCGGGCGTGTCTTGTCACAATTGGATCCAGATTCTGAGGTGCCTTGGCATCGTGTCATCAATGCCCAAGCCAAACTGAGCTTAAATAAGCTAGATGCTGAGGGGCAGAATATCCAGCAGCTCAAGTTGATGCAAGAAGGGATCCCTGTTGTCGCAGCCAAGGTTGATTTAAAACGCTTTGCTTGGTCACCTTAAACTTGTTCCCAGAGAACCCAACCCGCATAAAAAACGCATCACAGCATAGACTGTGATGCGTCTTCAATCTGCTCGCAATTCAATGATCAACTGCGAAGAGTACGACAATTTTATTTTTTGACCACGAGTACCGGAACATCTAACTCAGTAATCAGACTTTGCGCAACACTGCCTAAGATCAGTTTTTTAATCCCGCTGCGACCATGTGAACAGATCACCACAAGATCAGCATTAAGCTCAGTGGCTGCATTGGCGATGGTACGATAAATATTTTCACCTTCGAGTAGGCGGGTTTCTGCTTCAACACCTTCAGCTGCGAATTTTTCTTTTGCAGTATTGATATTGTCTTGAATGAAGTTACGTGCGCGATCGATCATTTGGTTGGTATGACCCGTTGCTAAATATTCAGCAGCGATATAAGGGTCAAGTGTCATTACTTGAACGACAGTGACTTTGGCATTGTAAGTTTTAGCGAGGTCAGCCGCGTGTTTGACCACGGCTAATGCTGTTTCTGAACCGTCTACTGGCACCAAAATATGTTGATATGTCATGCGAAACACTCCTGATTGTTATTGCGAACCCATGAAGGCTGGATCAATATATCCATCATATTGTACTGCCTATCCCTTGATCATAACCTGTAATTGATCCATATAAAACCTAGTAAATTCATATGGATAATATATTTAGTCTAAGAAGATTATTCTGTGCTTGCTTCGACAATATCGCGAGGCGAATGCGGTTTTTTTCGGTGAATTAAAATTGGATCATTCAAATTTTATTATTTTTCGAATGGATTGTGTTTGAGCAGGCACAAAAAAAGGGCTGATCAATCAGCCCTCAGTTAAGTTCATGCATGTGCTATAGCATAGCAGCATCAATTTAACTTGAATTATTTCAATAACAGCGGATTAGATATATTCAACCTTCACCACTTCGTACTCGACCTCACCTTGCGGTGTGGTGATTTTAACATCATCACCTTCGTGCTTACCGAGTAGGCCGCGCGCAATCGGAGAGTTGACAGAGATTTTGTTGATTTTAAAGTCAGCTTCATCATCACCAACAATCTTGTAAGTCTTTTGCTCTTCGGTGTCTAAGTTTTCGATGCTCACCGTCACACCGAAGACCACACGACCATTGTGCTCAAGATCTGCGATATCGATCACTTGAGCTGCGCCCAATTTACCTTCGATATCTTGAATACGACCTTCACAGAAGCCTTGCTGTTCACGCGCAGCATGATACTCCGCGTTTTCTTTTAAGTCCCCGTGTTCACGTGCTTCAGCAATCGCCTGAATAATACGTGGACGATCTACAGACTTAAGTTGCTGTAGTTCTTTCTCTAAGGCAATCTTGCCTTCAGGCGTCATAGGATAACGTTGCATTGTTGTCCCTCACATTATAATGAAAAAAAATATAGGTTTATAAATGAAAAAATCCCGCCACCGATCAAAGTGGCGGGATTGATCGGCGATGAATTAATCTACAGTATGTAAATCTTGCAAACGGTATACATCCATTGGTAACTGGATCGCCAATGCTTGACATACAGCATCTGCACCATTCAAGGTGGTGGTGTAATACACTTTACCTTGTAACGCAGAACGACGGATCGAGAACGAATCCTGCTGCGCTTGTTTACCTTCAGATGTATTGATAATGAGGTGAATTTCCCCATTTTTCAAGCGATCTACAATATGAGGACGACCTTCAGTCACTTTATTGACACGTTCACATTCGATGCCCGCTTGACTGATCACTTGGTGCGTACCACCAGTCGCGATCAATTTAAAGCCGTAATCGACCAGTTTCTGTGCAATTGCAGCCACGTGCGGTTTATCAGAATCACGCACTGAGATAAATGCATGTTTGATTTCACCTTCAGTCGGCTTACCTGGGAGGCGTTCATTTGAACCGAGAACCGCTTTATAGAACGCTTCTCCGAATGATTTGCCCACACCCATAACTTCGCCAGTAGACTTCATTTCAGGCCCAAGCACTGGATCGACACCCGGGAATTTGCTGAATGGGAATACCGCTTCTTTCACAGAGAAATGCGTTGGGATGATTTCTTTGGTAAAGCCTTGAGAAACCAATGATTGACCTGCCATACAGCGCGATGCAACTTTGGCTAAAGATTCGCCAATGCATTTCGAAACGAAAGGTACCGTTCTCGATGCACGTGGATTCACTTCAAGGATATAAACGTCTTCGCCTTTGACCGCAAACTGTACGTTCATCAAACCAATCACACCCAGCTCTTTGGCCATGGCAACGGTTTGACGGCGCATCTCATCCTGAATTTCTTCAGACAATGAATACGGTGGGATTGAACATGCAGAGTCACCGGAGTGAATACCTGCTTGTTCGATGTGCTGCATAATGCCGCCAATCACCACATCTTTACCATCAGACACACAGTCAACGTCAACTTCAATTGCGTCATCTAAGAAGTGATCCAAGAGTACAGGGGCTTCGTTTGACGCTTGTACTGCATCACGTAGATAGCGTTTGAGTTCGTCATCGTTATAGACGATTTCCATTGCACGACCACCCAATACATAAGATGGGCGAACAACCAACGGATAGCCGACTTTTGATGCTTCAGCCATGCCTTCTTCAGCAGATTTTACAATGCTATTTTTCGGTTGGCGAAGTTGCAAACGTTGGATCATTTGCTGGAAACGTTCACGGTCTTCGGCACGGTCAATCGCATCAGGCGATGTCCCAATGATCGGTGCACCAGCTTCTTCAAGCGCACGTGCGAGTTTCAACGGTGTTTGACCACCGTACTGTACGATAATGCCTTTAGGCTTTTCGGTACGCACGATTTCGAGCACATCTTCAAGCGTGATCGGCTCAAAGTACAGGCGATCAGAAGTGTCATAGTCTGTTGAAACAGTTTCAGGGTTACAGTTGACCATAATGGTTTCATAACCATCTTCGCGCATCGCGAGGGCAGCATGAACACAGCAATAGTCAAACTCAATCCCTTGACCGATTCGGTTTGGACCGCCACCGATCACCATGATCTTGTCTTTGTCAGACGGGTTTGATTCACACTCTTCATCGTAAGTGGAGTACATGTAGGCAGTGTCTGATTCAAACTCAGCCGCACAAGTGTCCACACGTTTGTAAACGGGGTAAACACCCAAGTTCCAACGTTGTTTACGGAATTGTTTTTGTGAAATCCCCATCAAGTTACCAATGCGAAGATCAGATAAACCTTTGCGTTTAAATGCACGGATATTGTCCGCATTTAAATCACCAAAGCCTAAAGTTTTGATCTGTTCTTCAGTTTTGATAATGTCTTCGATTTGGATCAAGAACCAACGGTCAATATTGGTGGCCGCAAAGACTTCATCTAAGCTAAAGCCATGACGGAATGCATCAGCCACATACCAAATACGTTCAGGACCAGGGACTTTGAGTTCTTGTAGGATTTTATCTTTCGCGCCTTCTGCACCGACTTCGATTTGTTCATCAAAGCCACATACACCGACTTCAAGGCCGCGCAGTGCTTTTTGCACTGACTCTTGGAAGTTACGGCCGATCGCCATGACTTCACCCACAGATTTCATCTGTGTGGTTAAGATTGCTTCAGCTTGCGGGAATTTCTCGAAGTTAAAGCGAGGAATTTTGGTCACGACATAGTCGATTGATGGCTCAAACGAAGCAGGGGTTACACCACCGGTGATGTCATTTTTCAACTCATCAAGGGTATAACCCACAGCAAGTTTGGCTGCAATTTTAGCAATCGGGAAACCAGTTGCTTTAGATGCCAAAGCAGATGAACGTGATACACGTGGATTCATCTCGATCACGACCATACGGCCAGTTTTCGGGCAAATACCAAACTGTACGTTTGAACCGCCAGTTTCCACGCCAATTTCACGTAATACCGCAATCGATGCATTACGCATGATTTGGTATTCTTTGTCGGTTAGAGTTTGTGCTGGTGCGACAGTGATCGAGTCACCGGTATGCACGCCCATTGGATCGAAGTTTTCAATCGCACAGACGATGATACAGTTGTCGTTTTTGTCACGTACAACTTCCATCTCGTATTCTTTCCAGCCGATCAATGACTCATCGATGAGCAATTGATGGGTTGGAGAAAGATCGAAGCCACGTTCACAAATTTCAATGAATTCATCGCGGTTATAGGCGATACCACCACCCGAACCACCCATGGTGAATGACGGGCGAATGATCGATGGGAAGCCGAGTTTGGCTTGGATCTCAAACGCTTCTTCCATGGTGCTGGCAACCGCAGCACGTGGGCATTCAAGACCGATACGACGCATCGCATCATCAAACAATTTACGGTCTTCTGCCATTTCAATGGCGTCTTTAGAAGCACCGATTAACTCAACATTATATTTTTCTAAGATGCCGTGTTCATCAAGTGCCAGTGCGCAGTTCAGTGCAGTTTGGCCACCCATGGTTGGGAGTACTGCATCTGGACGTTCTTTTTCAATGATTTGTGCAACAGTTTGCCAAGTGATTGGCTCGATATACGTTGCATCCGCCATGACTGGGTCAGTCATAATGGTGGCTGGGTTAGAGTTCACCAATATAACGCGATAACCTTCTTCGCGCAGCGCTTTACACGCTTGAGCACCTGAGTAGTCAAACTCACACGCCTGCCCAATCACAATCGGACCTGCACCAATAATTAAGATGCTTTTTATGTCTGTACGTTTAGCCATGATCGCTTCCTAAATTATTGCTGAGATGCTTCGATAAGTTCGATGAAATGATCGAACAGTGGGGCACAGTCATGTGGGCCTGGATTGGCTTCAGGATGACCTTGGAAGCTGAACGCAGGCTTATCTGTACGATGAATCCCTTGCAAGGTGCCATCAAACAGTGATTTGTGTGTGGTCTTGAGCGTGCTCGGTAGGCTTGCCTCATCCACAGCAAAGCCATGGTTTTGCGAGGTGATCATGACGGTACCATCTTCTATATTTTTAACAGGATGGTTGGCACCATGATGGCCATGATTCATTTTTACGGTTTGAGCACCTGACGCCAGCGCCAAGATTTGATGGCCCAAACATATCCCAAAAACAGGGATCTCAGTGCTATCAAGGATTGTTTTGACGGCTTCAATCGCATAATCACAGGCTGCTGGATCACCAGGACCATTCGATAAGAAGATACCATCTGGATTAAGTTCTAATACTTTTGCCGCAGGGGTTTGTGCAGGGACCACGGTGAGTCGACAACCGCGATCTGCAAGCATACGTAGGATGTTGGTTTTGACACCGTAATCATATGCCACGACATGGAATTTTGTTTCAGGTTGGCTAAAGCCTTGACCCAGTTGCCATGAACCTTCAGACCATTCAAAGCCTTCAGGGTCGCAACATACTTTAGCCAGATCTAAACCATTCAGTCCGCCAAAAGCACGGGCTTGATCGATTGCATCTTGTTCGGTAATGTTTTCACCGGCAAGGATGCATGCATTTTGTGCACCTTTGTCGCGTAAAATACGGGTGAGCTTACGAGTATCAATATCTGCAATCGCAACGACATTGTGCTGTTGTAAATATTCAGCCAATGATTGAGTTGCACGGAAGTTACTGTGTAATAAAGGTAAATCACGAATAATTAAGCCGTTTGCCCAGACCTTATGGATACGACCTGATTCAACATCTTCTTCATTACAACCCGTGTTGCCGATATGTGG
>JASLJB010000373.1 GCA_030152605.1 Acinetobacter sp.
ATTTTTTTTGCTTAAGTTTTAAGCCAGCGATGTGCGAAAAAAACGCCCATAGAGGTGGGGCGTTGCTGTTAAAGAATATAAATCTAAGGCTACTGCGGACTCGCCACATCACCATTTAAACCCTCTGGGAGAGGGAGATCGGTCAAGCCCAATTCGCTGATGGCTTCTGGTTTGGCCACGACCAGTGCTTTGTAGCCGCCGTCAATGGCGATGCTATTCACCACTTGCACTTGATTGCTGAGTTGGGTTCCCGCAGTAGGGCATTCGCCAACACCTTGGACCAAGTGTAACCACTGTTTCGGTTTGGCCTTAAACCAGAGTCGCGCCACGATTTCCTGACCCAAATAACAACCCTTGTCATAGTGCACGCCTTCACGTTGATGCAGGCGCAACTCTTGGGGCTGAAACTCATGTGCGGTGGTGGTTGTGATCCAGGCTTGACCACTTTCAATCGCCTGTAATTGCCAGGCCTCAATATCGCTCGGCGTGGCGCTAAACTCGGTGTGTAGACCACTGATCGTTGGATAGACCGTACCATTTTCTTCAAGCTTCATTTTTGAAAATGCACCAAATTTTTTGATGTGCTTGGCCAGCTCTTCGGCTTGGTCAGCGGTGGTGATGATTTCAATCGATTCTGCATTGATTTTTTTGAGCCACAATCCAAATTGAATTCGGCCTTTTAAACTACAAATCGCGGTATAACGGCTGCTGTTTTCAGCGAGGGCTTCGACGTTTAAAGTGACTTGGCCTTGTAGAAACTTTTGGGCTTCTACTCCGTTTAATTTGAATGAGGAGAACGCTAAACTCGGCATGATGACTCGCTAAGATGATATCTAAGACTAAAGAATGAGGTCAATTCTCTACTATTTTTCCCAAAAAAGCACATATGCTGCAAATAAATCCAGACTTATGTAACAAAGCATTTCAAAAACCCATGTTTTTATATTTAAGTGTATGAAATATAAAGGATTTGGGAAATGGTATTTTGACAGCGTACAATGCCTGCATATTCATTCTAACGATCTACCACATGAAGTGGTTATAAAAAATGAGTCGAGGGGCAAGTACGCTATGAACCAGAATTATCGCAAACCGCTGCAATCCACCCAGCTCGAATACTTTGATGTGCGTCAAGCCGTTGAAGATATTCAGCCAGGCGCATATGAAAAACTTCCTTATACTTCTAAAGTACTTGCAGAGCAGTTGGTGCGTCGCTGCGATCCTGAGATTTTAGAACAATCATTAAAACAATTGATCGAATCCAAGCAAGAGCACGACTTCCCGTGGTATCCAGCGCGTGTGGTCTGCCATGACATCTTGGGTCAAACCGCATTGGTGGATTTGGCTGGCTTACGTGATGCGATTGCTGATCAAGGTGGTGACCCGGCTAAAGTTAATCCGGTGGTGCCAACCCAGTTGATCGTGGATCACTCTTTGGCTGTTGAGTTTGGTGGTTTCGATCCAGACGCATTTGCAAAGAACCGTGCCATTGAAGATCGTCGTAACGAAGACCGTTTCCATTTTATTGAATGGACCAAAACCGCATTTGAAAACGTAGATGTGATTCCTGCGGGCAACGGCATCATGCATCAAATCAACTTGGAAAAAATGTCACCTGTGGTACAAAACCGCGAAGGTGTGGCTTATCCAGATACTTGTGTCGGTACAGATTCGCACACGCCACATACCGATGCGCTTGGCGTGATCTCGATCGGGGTGGGTGGTCTTGAAGCTGAAAACGTGATGTTGGGCCGCGCGTCTTGGATGCGTCTGCCCGATATCATCGGTGTGGAATTGGTCGGTCAGCGTCAGGCGGGTATTACCGCGACCGATATCGTACTTGAATTGACGGCATTCTTGCGTAAAGAGCGTGTCGTGGGTGCTTATCTGGAATTCTTTGGTGAAGGTGCAGACAGCATGTCGGTCGGTGATCGTGCCACGATCTCCAACATGACTCCAGAATACGGCGCGACTGCGGCGATGTTCTATATTGACCAAAACACCATCGACTACTTGACCTTGACCGGCCGTGAAGCGGATCAAGTGCAACTGGTTGAGACCTATGCCAAAGAAATCGGCCTCTGGGCCAGCGACATGACCCAAGCGCAGTATCCACGTGTGCTGCGTTTTGATCTGTCTAAAGTAACGCGTAATATTGCTGGTCCTTCTAACCCACATGCACGTGTTTCTACCGCGGATTTAAAAGAAAAAGGCATTGCCGGTGTGGTTGAAAACCGTACGGATGGTTTGATGCCAGATGGTGCGATCATTATCGCGGCGATCACTTCATGTACCAATACCTCGAATCCACGTAATACCGTGGCTGCGGGTCTGTTGGCACGCAAGGCCAATGAACTGGGTCTATTGCGTAAACCGTGGGTGAAGTCGTCTTTTGCACCAGGTTCTAAAGCGGCGGCACTGTATCTCGAAGAAGCTGGCGTACTCAAAGACCTTGAGAAACTTGGCTTTGGTATCGTGGCCTATGCATGTACCACGTGTAACGGCATGTCAGGCGCGCTTGATCCAGTGATTCAACAAGAAATTATCGATCGTGACTTGTATGCCACTGCGGTGCTTTCTGGTAACCGTAACTTTGATGGCCGTATCCATCCGTATGCCAAGCAAGCCTTCTTGGCTTCACCGCCATTGGTGGTGGCTTATGCGATCGCGGGTACTATTCGCGTGGATATCGAAAAAGATCCGCTCGGTACAGATCAAAACGGTAACCCGGTGTATCTCAAAGACATCTGGCCATCGGATGCAGAAATCGATGCCTTGGTGAAAACCTCGGTCAAGCCTGAGCAGTTCCGTAAAGTCTATATCCCGATGTTTGATCTGGGTGAAAATGAAAAATCGGAAAGCCCACTGTATGACTGGCGTCCGCAAAGTACCTATATCCGTCGTCCACCGTATTGGGAAGGCGCATTGGCTGCACCGCGCACCATGACCAAAATGCGTCCATTGGCGATCTTGCCAGACAACATCACCACGGATCATTTGTCACCTTCGAATGCCATCATGATGAACTCTGCGGCAGGCGAGTATCTGCATAAAATGGGCGTGCCAGAAGAAGACTTTAACTCTTATGCCACCCATCGCGGCGATCACTTGACAGCACAACGTGCCACATTTGCCAACCCGAAACTGTTTAACGAAATGGTGTTGAATGAAGACGGCACGACCAAGCAAGGTTCTTTAGCACGCGTTGAGCCTGAAGGCGAAGTGATGCGCATGTGGGAAGCGATCGAAACCTATATGAACCGCAAGCAACCGCTGATCATCGTGGCGGGTGCGGACTATGGTCAAGGTTCAAGCCGTGACTGGGCTGCTAAAGGGGTCCGTTTGGCTGGTGTTGAAGCGATTGTAGCGGAAGGCTTTGAGCGTATTCACCGCACCAACTTGGTCGGGATGGGCGTGTTACCGCTTGAGTTTAAAGCCGGTACAGATCGTAAAACCCTCAAGCTGGATGGGACTGAGTTATATAGCGTGATTGGCAATATCGCACCGCGTTCTGATCTGACTTTGGTGATTGAACGTGCCAATGGTGAAACGGTTGAAATCGCCGTGACTTGCCGTTTGGATACTGAAGAAGAAGTCTTGGTCTATGAAGCGGGTGGTGTATTACAACGCTTTGCACAAGACTTCTTGGAAGGCCAAGAAGCCTAAGTTAAGCTTTTAAAAACATCAGTTTTTGTCGAATCCTAATGAGGCCATTGGGGTTCGATTTTTTTTATTGCTTATTATTGCTCATTATAAGTTATAAGTTGAACACATAATGATATTGAAATTGGGGACATTCCAATGACAGTGAATAACGTGACAGACCATACAGACCATACAGACCATACAGACCATACAGACCATACAGACCATACAGAAAATAAAGAATTAAAAGGTTTAGGCGGTTGGTTAATTTTGGTGGCGATTGGCTTGGTGGCCAATGCTGCCATACTCGCCGTGGCTACTTTTCCTTTACTTAACATCCTCAGCAGTGATATGTGGGCGTTTTTGATTGAATATCAACCTGAAGTTTTCAATCGCCGCATGTGGTGGGGGCTTTGGGGGCTGATTGCGGCGAATGCTGTACTGCTGTCCGCATTTTTATATCTGATCTATTTGTTCTTTAAAAAGCACTACTTATTTCCAAGATCTTTCATTATTATTCAAGTTATTGCCTTTATTATTTTGTTGCCTTATAGCTATGTGGCTTCTTTTTTAGATCCGAGTGATCCAAGTCCAGTCTTTGATGCAGGCCTATTTCGTTCAGCGCTGATGACCATGATTTGGATCGCCTACATGCTGAAATCAAAACGCGTCCAACTCACCTTTGTAGAGCATCGTCCTACGGTATCAACATCAAATTAAACACAGCGATGACCTTAGTGGGTGTATATAAAAATTGAGACACAAGCATGCTAAAACTCTGCGCCAAAGTCACGTTGATCATTGCCTTGATCCTTGCGCTGCTATTGCTTGCTATGTGGGCCATGCATGGCTTTCAGCCGTTGAGATCCCAACAACAACCAACACCCAAGTTAAGTTTGGTGGTTTCAGCTGAAACAGAGCAAAAACTCGCGCAGTTTTTGGCTGATCCGGCTTTACGGCGTGTGATTGAGCAGTGTGTGCCTGCCTATAATGCCGAGTTCCGCAGGCTCAATCCAACAGAAAAGAATTTGCCTGATCTGATTCAAGCACAGGATTTTAGTGCTGACTATTTATTACAGACCTTGCCGGGATCTGCTGAGAAACAACTCAATCCATATCAAGTCACCAAGCTAAATGATTTTTTAAACAGCCTTGATCATCCACTCGGTGATCATACGTTACTGGCGCAGTGTATGGGCGCTGAGGGTTTAGACGATTATCGACGCTTGAAAGGTAAGTTTAGTGCAGTTCTAAAGTCGGATGTAGGTTTGGATTGAGCAAGATTTTAAAACGACTAAGTGGTTTAAATACTTCCCAGCCTTAATACCAGTCAATTAAGCAATTTAAAGAGAATTTTCATGCTGTTTTTATGAAAATGACTTCAGCATGAAGCCCTTGCTTTAAATCCATCCTAACCTTCCTTTTTCTAAGGAAGGAACGCCTTAAAATTCAACATGGTATTGAGTTTTAAGGCGTTCCCCTCTTTGGCAAAGAGGGGCTAGGGGAGATTTAAAACATAAGATACGAGCAGGATAGCCTAAGTAGCAATAGCACTTTGTCATCAATTTAATCTGCGTGCATGGATAGAACTAACTTTTATAGTCGCTCTAGCATATTGATTAATATGCTGGATTCGACAATGGCGGCAGGACGCCGCCTATTTTGCGCTGAGGGTTACAGGATGTAC
>JASLJB010000008.1 GCA_030152605.1 Acinetobacter sp.
GCTGTACTTACTGAGTAAGCTGCCTTGTTGGTTCCCATTCACTGCAAGTCGATTAATAATTTGAATATCATTTTCCGCACACAGTGCTTCAAAGTCACGAAAAGTACATAGATGAATATTGGGCGTATTGTACCACATGTATGGCAGCGCCTCGGAAACCGGCATTTTCCCTTTCAGTGCCAAGAAAGAACGCGTCTTCCAGTAGGCAAAGTTCGGAAAGGTGATAATGGCTTGTTTCCCCACGCGCACCATATCTCTTAACAGTACATCAGGTGCATCAACAGCTTGCAAGGCTTGTGCCATGACCACATAGTCAAAAGACTGATCGGCAAAGCGCTCCAGACCCAAGTTTAAGTCTTGCTGGATAATATTCAACCCTCTACCGATCGCAATTGCAATCTTTTCTTGATCAATTTCTAATCCGTATGCGCGAATATTATGTTTTTTGCTCATATGTTCGAGCAGCTCACCATCGCCACAACCGAGATCGAGCACACTAGAATCTGGTTTAATCCATTCTTCAGCAAGTTGATGATCGATCCGCATTATTTCGACTCCTTCGCCTGAGATTGAAGTTGTTGTTTTCCACCCAAGAATGCGCGTAACGATTTTACATACAGCGGAATCGGGAATAAAAATGAATCATGGCCTTGTTCGGCATCGATATCGAGGTAGCTGACCGGTTTTTGATTACTGATCAAGGCATCCACGATTTCTTGAGAACGTTCTGGGCTAAAACGCCAGTCAGTGGTAAATGACACCACCATAAACTGACATTGGCTTTGTGCCATCGCGCGTGGCAGGGACAGCTCATATTCACGTGAAGGATCAAAGTAATCCAAAGCCTTGGTCATGATCAAATAGGTGTTGGCATCAAAATTACGGCTGAACTGTTCGCCTTGATAACGCAAGTAGCTCTCGACTTGAAACTCAACATCGAAACCATGCATAAAGTTACCGGATTTGAGATCGCGGCCAAACTTTTGCTTCATGGCTTCTTCGGACAAATAGGTGATATGACCCACCATACGTGCCAAGATCAAGCCACGTTTTGGATAGCTGTCTTGTTCCAAATAACGCCCTTGATGAAAATCAGGATCGGACAGAATTGACTGGCGTGCCACTTCATTGAAGGCAATGTTCTGTGCCGAAAGCTTGGGTGCACTGGCGATGATGACGCATTTTTTTAGACGGTTTGGGTAGTCGAGTGACCACTGTAAGGCTTGCATCCCTCCCAATGACCCTCCCACCACGGCATGCCAAGTGTCGATGCCGATCCGGTCTGACAGCATGGCTTGGGTTTTGACCCAGTCACGCACCGTGACTAATGGGAAATCTGGTCCATAGGGCAGATTGTCATTCTCGGGGTTGGGTGAAGTCGGGCCAGTTGAACCATGACAGCCACCAATATTGTTGATCGCCACCACGAAGAACTGTGCGGTATCAATGGCTTTTCCAGGCCCGATACAGGCATCCCACCAACCAGGTTTACGGTCATCAACATGATGATAACCTGCAGCGTGATGGTGTCCAGAAAGGGCATGACAAATGAGAATCGCATTGGACTTATCGGCATTTAGTTCGCCATAGGTCTCGACCATGATCTCAAAGCGAGGTAGAACTCGACCACACTCTAACGCTAAAGGCTGTTCAAATGTAAACTTTTGCGGGGTTACTAAACCCACTGAGTCAGCAGGGAAAGACACTTAATATTTCGCCTTAAAATTTATGAATATCAATGTTAAAAGGATACCACTCAGGGTACCCTTTCCGAAGTATTTTATTGTTCAAACACCGCGTATACGACTAAAGCGTAAAGTGCTTAAACAGCTGCAACTTGCGCTTTATCAATGACGCCTTGAGCGACCAAACGGTTGATACAGGCAACAATGGCTTCAATCGATGAGGTCACGATATTGTCATGCACACCGGCACCAAATGCAGAGCGGCCAGTGCCTTTGACTTGTAATTCGATGAGGGCAAGCGCTTTGGCACTTGCGCCAGAACTGATGCTACGCTCTTCATAGTTCAATACATCGATTGGAAGTTGTAATGCATTGAGAATTGCAGAGATCGGACCATTACCTTCACCGCGTAACTGCTGAACTTCGCCATTGATTTCGATATCGAGTTCAATCACTTGGTTGCCGTTATGATCAGACAATTTATAGTTCTGGGTGTTGTAGTTGCCGACTTTGGCTGCAACATAAGTTTCTTTAAACAAGGCCCAAATATCTTGCGCTCTGATCTCAGTTCCTTGCTCATCAGTGACTTGTTGAACCGCTTGTGAGAACTCGATCTGTAAACGACGTGGCAACACCACATTGTAGTTCGACTCTAACAAGTAGGCGATGCCGCCTTTACCCGATTGGCTATTCACGCGAATCACGGCATCGTAGTCACGACCTAAGTCTTTCGGATCGATTGGCAAATAAGGCATATCCCAAACGTCTTGGTCTTTTTGGAACTCGAAGCCTTTTTTGATCGCATCTTGGTGTGAGCCTGAGAATGCAGTAAATACCAAGTCACCCGCATATGGATGACGTGGATGTACGGGCAAGCCAGTGCATTCTTCAACAGTGGCGATGATTTCGTTGATGTTGGAGAAATCCAATTCGCATGCCACACCTTGGGTATACATGTTCAAGGCGATCGCAGCCACATCGACGTTACCGGTACGTTCACCATTCCCAAACACACAGCCTTCGACACGGTCAGCACCGGCCATGATTGCGAGTTCAGAGGCTGCGATACCGCAACCACGGTCGTTATGGCAATGTACAGAAATAATCACCCCATCACGACGTTCAAGGTTGCGATGCATCCACTCGATTTGGTCGGCATAGACGTTCGGTGAAGAAACTTCGACGGTTGCTGGCAAGTTTAAGATGACTTTGTTGTCTGCTGATGCTTCCCAAATTTCGGTCACGGCATCACAGACGTCTTTGGCGACTTCAAGTTCAGTTGCGGTAAAGCATTCAGGACTATATTGGAACACCCATTCAGTATCAGGGTACTGTGCTGCATATTGTTTCACTTTTTCAGCAGCATTCATGGCCAAAGCTTTGGCACCCGCGACATCGACATTCAATACTTTTTGACGGAATGTTGGAGAGTTCGAGTTATAGATATGCACGATGGCACGTTTCGCACCTTGTAAGGATTCAAAGGTACGTTCAATCAAATGATCACGTGCTTGAACCAAGACTTCGATATATACGTCATCTGGAATATGGTTTTCTTCGATGAGCTTACGGGTAAAGTCAAAATCGATTTGTGATGCAGAAGGAAAGCCAATTTCAATATGTTTAAAGCCAATTTTGACTAACATTTGGAACATTTTAAATTTTTGTTCAATGTTCATCGGTTCAAAAATAGCTTGGTTACCGTCACGAAGGTCGGTACTCATCCAGATCGGCGCTTTGGTGATTTCATTATTCGGCCATTGGCGGTCTGCTAAGTCGACACGTTGATACATACGGCGATACTTTTTACTTGGGTCAGCCAACATCATTTCGAAACTCCTTGTGTTGCTTGGCGCGCTTAGATCTCGGGCATAAGCAAGCTGCAACTCAATATACAATGTATTTATTTAAAATGCTTTTAAACTTTTTTAGGGGGTCGAGTGCCAAGAAATGGCAAGTGTTATTATGTGCGCGCGAAGCGCAGCATAAGGTACAAGCTTTGGGAGGTGCTT
>JASLJB010000115.1 GCA_030152605.1 Acinetobacter sp.
GGGCTCCTGTAATCCTTGAAAGATAAGATTCACACTAGGTTTCGGCCTATTCACGACATTGGATACGAGTGTGCTACCGATTATTATATTGTTACCCTTAATACTTGGCACTACCCTAGTCTCGTGGCTGAAGAGATTTTCGCGCGGGGTGACTGCTTTAGGGGCTATAGGAGTCAGTTTAACCAGTTTCATCTTGTTACTGACTCAGGCAAAGCAAGTTTTTCAAGGCGCCAGTCTTGTGGAAAGCTGGCCTTGGCTCACCCAGTTGGGCATTGATTTCAGCTTCCGTCTCGACGCACTAGGTTTGATTTTCGCTTTGCTGATCACCGGGATCGGCACCCTCATTTATATCTATGCATATTATTATTTAAGTCCTCAAAACTCACTGAGTAAACTTTATATCCTGCTGATGCTGTTTATGGCAGCCATGCTTGGGATTTCGCTTTCTAATAATTTAATGATCTTGTTGGTCTTTTGGGAATTGACCAGTATCTCCTCGTTCCTCTTGGTGGGTTATTGGAGCAATTACGACGCTGCGCAACGCGGTGCGCGTATGGCCATGACCATCACAGGTATGGGCGGTTTGGCCCTACTCGGGGCATTTATCTTATTGGGTCAAGTCACCGGCACCTATGAAATCGACCAGATCTTGGCGATGGGGCCCGTGATCCAAAACGATCCCTTATTTATCCCGATCTTAGGTCTGGTACTGTTAGGTGCATTTACCAAAAGTGCGCAATTCCCCTTTCATTTCTGGCTTCCAAATGCCATGGCCGCACCGACGCCTGTTTCGGCGTATCTACACTCCGCCACCATGGTCAAAGCCGGGATCTTTTTATTGGCACGTCTGTTGCCGATCTTTGTCGGTTCTGCGCTGTTCCACAATATCGTCACCACGATTGGTTTATTTACCTTCTGTATGGCTGCGTTTTTTGCCATCTTTAAAGAAGATTTAAAAGGCCTGTTGGCCTATTCCACCATCAGCCATTTGGGTCTGATTGTGTGCTTACTCGGCATCGGCTCACCCTTGGCGGTCGCTGCGGCGATTTTCCATATTATTAACCACGCCACCTTTAAAGCGGCGCTGTTTATGTTGGCCGGCATCATTGACCATGAAACCCAAACCCGTGATCTGCGTAAGCTCAGCGGGATTTGGCAATTGCTGCCCTTTACCGGCACGCTGGTCATGATCACGGCGGCATCGATGGCCGGTGTGCCATTGACCAATGGCTTCTTGTCCAAAGAAATGTTCTTTACCGAACTCCTGGCCAATCTCAGCGGTCCTTATCTAATCCTCGGCGCCATCGTCGCGACCGTGGCCGGACTCTGTGCGGTGGCCTACTCCACCCGTTTGGTGCATGGGGTATTTTTCAATGGCCCAGTCGGTCGTGAAGTCCCCAACAAAGACGCGCATGAGCCACCTTTGGGTATGCGCGCGCCGGCGATGTTATTGGCCAGTTTATGTATCTTGGTCGGTCTCTTCCCTGCACTTTTGGTCGGCCCCATCGTCAATGCTGGCACCGCCGCAAGCACGCAAATCGCGGATCTGGCACCCGTGCATCTGGCGATTTGGCATGGCATCAACGCACCTTTACTGATGAGTGCGATCGCCCTTGCTGGCGGGATCATGTTTTACTTTATCTTGGCGCGCAACAACCGCATCAAACGCATTGATCTGGATGAGCAACTGGGGGCTTTTCAAGGCAAATTAATCTTTGAAAACATCCTCAAACAACTGCTCAACCTTGCGCGCGTGATCAAGAAAAAAACCGAAACCGGTTCATTGCAAAACTATCTGCTGTGTATCGTGGTATTTAGTATTGCCTTGGTTGCAGCGCCACTGGTCAATCAAAACTTAGCCATGGGCAGTCGTGAATTGACCCATGCGCCACCGATCGCGATCGTGTTATGGATGCTACTGTTCTCCGCCTGTTGGATGATGTTGTGGTTCCACCATGAACGCATCAAAGCGGTCTTGATCAGTGGTGCCATCGGCCTAGTGGTGACCATGGTCTTTGTGGCCTTGTCTGCACCAGATCTAGCACTGACCCAGATCACGGTCGATGTGGTGACCACCGTATTGCTCTTGATGAGCCTGTCGTTGTTGCCGCAGTTGACCGCCTATGAATCCAGTCGCAGCCGGCGTTGGCGCGACAGTATCGTGGCGATCGTGGCCGGGGTTGGAATTGGTTGGATCGCTTGGTTATTGCTAACCCGCGATCATCAAAGCATTTCATGGTTCTTTATCCAGCAATCGCTCCCCCTTGGCGGTGGATCGAACGTGGTCAACGTGATCTTGGTCGACTTCCGTGGTTTCGATACCTTCGGTGAAATCACCGTACTCGGCATTGCGGCGATTGGCGCACTGTGCATGATGGATGGTATGCGTGAACATGGCACCACCATGACCCAAGGTCTGACCTATCGTTTTAACCCCTCCCCGCTGATGTTCCGCATGACCGCTTCTTGGGTTTTACCTTTGGCGCTGGTGGTGAGTTTATATATCTTCTTGCGTGGACATAACTATCCGGGCGGTGGCTTTATTGCCGGCTTGATCACGGCGATGGCATTGATTATTCAATACATTGCACTGGGTCAAGACGATGCCGAGAAGCTGCTCAAAGCCAACTCTGGGCGACGCTATGAAACTTGGATTGGCGGTGGTTTGCTCATCGCGGGAATCTCTGGTGTTGCGGCATGGTATTGGGGACGTCCGTTCCTGACCAGTGCGCATATCTATGTTGAGCCGCAAATCTTTAGCAGCATGCATCTTGCATCTGCGGCTGCATTTGACCTCGGGGTATATGCCACCGTGGTCGGCGCAGCGATGTTATTGATTTCTGTATTGGGTGACTCTCGACATTCCAGTATGGCCGGCCCACTTCCACCCAAGGAGTAATTCATGATCAGTTTAGAGTTTTTACTGGCCACTGCGATTGGATTACTGGTCGCGACAGGCGTTTACTTAATCCTCCGTGCACGTACCTTTCCGGTGGTGCTCGGATTGGCGGTGATTGGTTATGCCGTTAACTTATTTTTATTTGCCATGGGCCGTATTCAGCTCAGCGCACCTGCGCTGCTGACCGATGCCACGCGGGTCACTGATCCGCTGCCACAGGCCTTGGTATTGACTGCAATTGTGATTGGTTTTGCCACCACTGCATTTATCGTGCAGTTGGCTTTACGGAGTCGTTATGAATCGGGTACCGATCATGTCGATTCCAAAGAGGAAGTCATCACGCCAGATCCACGCGAGGATGAGCCTGAATGATGAATTTTCTAGAATTTTGGCACACCCATACCCCTATTTTTGCGATTTTAATTCCGGCATTTACCGCCTTTATCTTGGTGGTGTTGGGCAATCCCGGTTCCGGCTCACTGGCCCAAGACTGGCGCCAACCGTGGCGTCGTGG
Source organism: Acinetobacter sp. (assembly GCA_030152605.1). Taxonomy (GTDB): domain Bacteria; phylum Pseudomonadota; class Gammaproteobacteria; order Pseudomonadales; family Moraxellaceae; genus Acinetobacter. The sequence goes on from JASLJB010000115.1 coordinate 3,414, forward strand.
CTTAAGTTTGGTCTCTGTGCTGCTCGGCCTCGCCACTGCGATTAACTATGTGATTCAAGCCACGCAAGGCAACATCATTGTCTATCAACTCGGTGAATGGACCGCGCCTTTTGGCATCGTCTTGGTCTTGGACCGTCTCTCGGCAATGATGGTGCTGTTGACCTATGTGCTGGCCACACCGCTGCTGTGGTTTGCCAGTAAGCAATGGGATGAACGCGGGCGTTATTTCCACGCCATGTCACATTTCTTGCTCATGGGACTTTGTGGCGCCTTCCTCACCGGTGACTTATTTAACTTATTTGTTTTCTTTGAAATCCTGTTGATGGCGTCTTATGTCTTGCTGCTGCATGGTCAAGGCAAAGCGCGTTTTCAGCTCGGCATTCACTACGTCAGCATTAATTTGTTGGCTTCCGCCCTGTTCCTGATCGGTCTCGGCATGATCTACGGCAGTGTCGGCAGCCTCAACATGACGGATGTGGCACGCATGCTGCCGTTATTGCCGGAGGACCAACATCGTTTGGCCACCGCAGGCGGCTTATTGCTGTTCGTGGTATTCGGCATCAAAGCGGCGATCTTACCGGTCGGTTTCTGGTTACCCAAAACCTATGCGGTCGCCACCACGCCTGTGGCTGCGCTATTCACCATCATGACCAAAGTCGGCGTCTATGCGATCTTGCGGGTCAACGCCACGGTATTTCATGATCAACTCAGTCAACAGATTTTAAGTTCTTGGCTGTTGCCTTTGGCGCTGCTGACCTCGATCTATGGCGTGATTGGTGCCTTGGCGGCAGATCGTCTACGTCGCTTTGTTGGCTTTATGGTGCTGTCTTCTATCGGCACCATCCTGACTGCGATTGCGATGATGGACAGCACGGCATGGGCAGCGGCACTGTATTACTTGGTGCACAGTACCTTGATCGCGGCGGCATTTTATCTGCTCTGCGGTTGGATCACCTCACAGCGCGGCGAATTTAAAGATCACCTCAAAGTTGCGCCACGTATGAAGCAGCAATTCGCGGTGTCGATGAGCTTCTTTATCATTGCCTTGATGATGGCAGGCCTCCCCCCCTTCAGTGGTTTCTGGGGCAAAGTCTTGATCCTCAAAGCCAGCAGTGGTTTTTATGCACAAGGCTGGGTGATTGCCACCCTGTTGATCGTGAGTTTACTCAGCATCATCGCCTTTACCCGTGCCGGATTTATCCTGTTCTGGCGGGCAACAGCACCTGAGGACAATCCCAAAGAAGAGGCCTATATCAGCTATCAAACCCTGCCCGGCAAAGCGCCAGCACGGAATGATAAAACCATCTATCTGCTGTTGGGTGGTTTGATGCTGTACGTGGTCTTTGCCGCGCCGATCATTCACTATGTTGAAAAAACCGGCCTGCAAATCGCCAATAGCCAAGGCTATATCCAAGCGATCTTGAAAACAGATCAGGATGGCGAAGTCATCAGCGTGCAACCCTTTGATCCGTTGTATTTGCCTGAAACCAAATATGCAGGCGAGTCTGACGACATTTATGCACCGACGATCCCTTATTTGATCAGTGAAAATACCTTGCAAGGCGAGCATATTTCACCGTTTAAGCAAGATCAGATCCAGTTGCAAAAACACGCCCAAGGTCTGGAGCAATCCAAACAAGATCAGCCCAAGCAAGAACAGCTAAAAGCTGCGCCAGAACTACTTACGCCGATGGAGCCATAAATGAAAAAGCATACTCGCTCTTTTATTGACACCTGTATCCCACATCCTTTTGTGACGGTATCGGTGGCCGTGGCATGGCTGATGTTGTCGCAAAGTGCTGAACTGTTTGACATCTGCATGGCGCTGATCTTGGGTCTGATCATTCCAAAAATGATACAGCCCTTCATCATACGCACCCCGAATATCCAATGGGGCTTGGCATTGAAACTGTTCTTTGTGGTGCTCAAGGATATTATTATTTCCAATATCACCGTGGCCAAACAGGTATTGGGTCCGATGAAGAACCTGACCCCCAAGTGGTATCGTGTGCCCTTGGATACCGATCACGAGCACGTCAATACCTTATTGGCGATGATCATCACCACCACACCAGGTACGGTGACAGCGGGGATCGATCAGGAACGCGGTGATATCTTGGTGCATGCACTGAGCTGTGACGATCCAGATGCCGATATCCTCGACATCAAGACCCGATATGAAGCGCCACTGCTGGCGATCTTTAATGTGCAGCAAGGAGAAAAATCATGATCATCTTGCCTTATGCGCTCGGCATCGCCTTACTCGGTGTGACCCTCTCGATGTTTATCTGCTTGATCCGTCTGATCATGGGACCCTCGATCGTGGATCGCTTGTTGGCATTGGATACTTTATTTCTCAATGCCACCTGTCTGGTGATCATCTTGGGGATTTACTGGACCAGCACGTCGATGTTTGAGGGCGCGCTCTTGGTTGCGATGTTGGGCTTTGTTTCCACTGCGGCATTGGCACGATACTTCACCACCGGCCATGTGATCGATTAGGAGAAAATTATGCAACTTGCACTCGAAATTATTATCTCTTTCTTCCTGATCATTGGTGCATTCTTTACGGTGGTTGGTGGCGTCGGCATGCTCCGCCTCCCCGATCTGTTTATGCGCCTACATGCACCGACCAAATCTAGCACCTTGGGACTGGGCAGCTTTTTGATCGCAGCCATGGTCTATGGCGGTGCGCATGCGCAGTTTGGATTTGCTGAACTCTTGATTACCTTCTTGGCCTTTATCACTGCGCCGGTATCGGCCAATTTAATCGCCCAAGCCGCGTTACACTTGCGTTTACGTTCCATGGGCGGCGATGTGCCAGAAGCCATCAATCGTCCATTGCCGTGGCAACGCCAACGCCGGATTAAACAGTTTGATGAAGAGATTTAGACTTTAGAAATAGAACATAAGGGAGCGCAAGCTCCCTTGTTGTCCTCTCCCCTGCTTAACCCGCCACCCACTCATCTTGTTCAAATCCCTGCATCTGATATTGATCTGCCAAGCGCTGTTTCCAATAGGCCACGATGCCGCTGTAGTCAATCTCTGCGGGATGAAAGTCAGCTTTGTAATAAGACAGATATTCTGGCAGCAGCTGCACACACATCTTGCCCACCAGATACAACCCATACAGATTGGCCGAGACTTTGGGTAGGCTGTTGCGGCGATCTTGTAGAAACAAACGACTGGCGGAGTAAAGCGTCAGACTGGCAAAACCAGTAGTGACATGCCGCATCACTTGACGCCGCAGCGCGGTATCGGCAAACACCGTCTGATAAACATCAAAAGCCACCGCACGATGCTCAATCTCCTCAATCGCATGCCAGACCCAAAGCTTGATCGCATCATCTTCTAAGCTTTCTAGCACTTCGGGATGCCGCAAAATATAACCGCCCAACAGCGCAGTAAAATGCTCATAAGCACAGGTCACAGCCAACTGCAATTTGGGTGAAGCCTGTCGAATCTGCTGATCTTGACGCGCTAACCATTTTTGAAAATTATCCAGTTGATAGTCATCGCGCCGCCAAGCGGCATTAAACTCGCTATGCGCTTTGGAATGCATCGCCTCCTGCCCAATAAATGCCGCAATCTGCGCCTGCAACTGTGGATCAGTCACGCGATCACGTACATTACGCACGCTATGTACAAAGAATTGCTCGCCCACGGGAAAGGTAGAAGACAGTGCGGTGAGCAGATGTGACATCACAGGAGAGTTGGCAAAGAAATGCCGGCGGATCGCATGTGGATTGAACTGCGGTTTACGAACTTGAATTCCCAAGGCTTTGCGCCGATGGCGGTATGAAGTTTCTGGCATTTGCAGCGTGGCGGTCATGGCATATTTCCTACACGGTCGTGTATCGATCCCCCATCATGTCAAAGCCCTACCTTTTGTATATTGCAAAAACAGTGTCCATCCTTGCAAAAAATACCAAAGGGATAGGAGGAGTATTTGGACTGTGGATGTTATTTTGTTGGGTACTAAACGTTGTATTTCTTTTTCAGATATATTGGACAGCATCTATATTTATACCCAGCCCTTAATGCTAAGACCATCATGGACTGGAGACTTTGAATGGTTTCTAACAAGATCATTTCGCATAAGAGATTTTATGTTAAATCTTTTGATTTTAACAATACTCTTATTTATAAATGTTTTTAATAATTAAGTATTTAAGGTATATTTATGCCAAATTTGATGGGTTAACTTATTTTGAATACTGAATATTTTTATGAAATAGCAAATTTTGTTTGTAAATTTAATAAACATAATTTGATGGATTTATATGATGAAGTTGTTTTACCTGCTTTTACATCGGAGGATGTTTGGAAGATAAAAAGAGGAAAATTCTTTTTTACTGATGTTCAAGTTGTTGAGTTGGATGATGAGGAGGAGAGAACGGTTGCTATTGCTGGTCGTTTTGTTAGAGATACAGTCTTGAGAAGACAACAAAAATATGATGGTAATACGAAAAGCTTGATACAAGATGAGAAAACATTGCAGAGTTCACCATCAAGTATTTTTGTTTTGATACTTAATAACCATAGGTTAATCTATCTAAAAGAAACTCCTCACGCACCTACTGTAGAAATGTTTAGGGATACTTGTTATACATTTTTAAGCAGAAAAACAAAAAATTATGCGAAACAGTTAAATACAGATCAAGGGAAAAGTTTTATAAAAGAATATGGTTTACCTGATTTAAGGATTACTCCTTTTACATCAGAAGAAAGTTTAACTGATTTTATTAGACAATTTAGTGTGCTACAGACAGTTAAGATTACATTAAAATCGAGAAATAATGATGATATTGATAATGCTGATTTGATAGATTCACTTCATGATATTTCTGAATCATTGGGTAGCTCTTCTACACAGCTTAGTTATCACAATAAGGAAAATGGGCTTGATCAAGATAAAATGATTGATCAAATTAAGGATACGACTAAACATACAAACCAACTTGTTCAACTCTCAGGTTTATCTCAAGAAAATACAATTTTGAAGGGTGATAATACGAACTTTAAAATTGTTAAATCTATCACTAATATAAACTTATCTGATATTAAAAAAGCTGCAAATAGATTGTTTGATAAAGTTAAAGATTTGAAGGCTAATAATACTATTAGCTTACCTCAAACTGAAAAATCAGTTAAGCAAAAAATTGATATGATTAATATTGATCCTGGATCCTAAAATGGATGCAAAACAGTTAAAAGATATGAATACTGAGTTATTGAAAAGTGAAAAAAATATTTTTCAACTGTATTTATCGTCAAGAAAAATACCCTTTTCAAAAACTAACAAGAAAGTGTTGGCTATTTGTATAGCAGTGTCAATGCTTATTAGTATAGGTATGCCATTAGAGGATTTATTTAAAAAAATTGATTCTTTATCTTCTTTATTAATAGGAACTGTTGCTACAGTAACGGGATTCTTAATTGCAGGATATGCCATTTTTTGTTCTGTTACTGCTCCTAAATTATCTATATTAATGTATTTAAATGGTTCAAAAAAATATGGACTTTCTAATTTAAAATATACTCACCTAATATTTATTAGGGTCTTTATTTACTATATTTTTTATACAATCACCATAGTATTAATAACTGCATTTTCAGGATATAAAGGATATTTTTTTAAGTACATTGTTGATAATTTCGAGTGTAATGATTTTATTTTTAAAGCAATTAATATTTTTACTTTTAACTGGATTGTTATTTTTTTCCTCTTTCTTTTACTACAATTAGGTTCCTTTATTTTTAATATTTATCATTCGATTATGACAGCTATTGTTTCATATCCATATTTAGATAATTTTGATGTAAGGTTTAAATCTAAAAAAGATGATGATTTATAATTTTCCCTAAAATTAATATAATATCGATCATGCGAAACAGGTTTATTAATTACAGATAAATCAATTACTTATACCACACAAAAAGGCTCAACTTTTACAGGTTGGGCTTTTTGCATAATTAATATCATTCCACGTCTAATATTCAATCAAAACCTCATGACTTTGATGAGGTCATCTTAAAATTAAAATATCAAACTACTCAATCACTATTTTTATATTCACGGGATCGTATTTAGCAGCATAGCCAATGGCAACTTGTTCGATATGCTGCTGATATTGATCGATGTAACTCAAGTACACAGCCGTTTCTTGAAAGCGATCATCGACACGATAGCGATAACTTGAGTGAGGTTCAATCATTCCGATGACATCTCGATGCTGAGTCGTTTCATAGCGAATGCTGACCGCTGTAATGGGTGCTGAAGATTGATTCTCTATGTTGATATATGCATCGTGATCCGTACAGCCCAACAAAAACAAACTCATCCCCCACAGTCTAAAAATCGCTATCTTCATTTCGTTCTCCACACACACCCATTGCTTGAAACCTAGGTGAATGCAAACATGAGGTACGACAGATTTAAAAGCACTATAATAATTAACTAATTCACCTACTCAACAATTTTATTTAAAGCCTGAAGCTGAACTGCACTTAATAACAGGTAAATTACTATGAAGAAAAACATATTAATCAGTATCTTATTTATATTTTTCTTAATTCAATTGAGCTTAAATTTATATTTATGGAAAGGAACTGCAGTGCCTAAAATTCATGTACTAGATAGACCTTTAAATATTTATTCATTTGAAGGCAAGTATTCTCAGCATGCGACATTACCAGAATATTCCATTCTTCCTGAGGGAACCGTCTTATACGATGATAGTGATTCACTTAATCGAAGAGTAAAAGTTTATTTCAATTTACAAGGTATTGATTTTAAGTTTGAAGAACAAGATCCAGAAATATTAAAACAGCCGAGTGAACTTTCAGCTATAAGATCTAAGGATTTATCTGATATAGCTAAAAGTGTAGCTTTAATTCAAAAAGACATATATTTGATTATTAAAAAGGATGAAACCATAAATGATGCTGTACGCTCAGCACTTTTTAAAAAATATAAAATAGATCCATCTGAATATGAAACTGATTGAATTATAAATTTTATGCAAAATTCTTTTTTTAGAAACTCTCTAAAGTGTCTATCTTCTCACCCACAAAAAAGCCCATCAATCTAGATGGGCTATTCGTACTATTTAGCACTTAATTCAAATCAAACATCCAAATAGTCCAAGATCCCTTCAGCCGCTTGGCGGCCTTCCCAGATCGCAGTCACGACCAAGTCCGAGCCACGCACCATATCGCCACCGGCAAAGACTTTTGGATTGGAGGTTTGGAATTTATAAGCTTGTTGCTCAGCAGCAATCACGCGACCTGAACCATCGATCTTGATCTCGCTACTCGCAAACCAATCCGCAGGACTGGCACGGAAACCAAAGGCCAACAGCACCGCATCGGCTTCAAGTACTTCCTCTGAACCCGGCACAGGCTCTGGGCTACGACGACCACGGCTGTCTGGCTCACCAAGTTGCGTGGTCACGACTTTAACACCTGTGACTTTGCCATGTTCACCCACGATTTCAATCGGTTGGCGGTTAAACAAGAAGTTCACCCCCTCCTCACGCGCGTTGTTCACCTCACGGCGTGAACCCGGCATGTTGGCCTCGTCACGACGATAGGCACAACTGACTTGCGCAGCACCTTGACGGATCGAACTGCGGTTACAGTCCATCGCGGTATCGCCACCACCGAGCACGATGACTTTTTTGCCTTCGACACTGATGTATTCGCTCGGATCTTTTTCCCAGCCTTGGCAACGGTTGACATTGGCAATCAAGAAATCCAAGGCATCATAGACGCCGTCGAGTTCTTCACCAGCAAAGCCACCTTTCATATAAGTATAGGTGCCCATACCCATAAATACCGCATCGTAGTCATTCAGCAGTTCATCGATGCTGATATCAACGCCGATTTCGGTATTGAGACGGAACTCCATGCCCATGCCGGTAAAGATCTCACGGCGACGCTTCATCACGTCTTTTTCCATTTTAAATTCTGGAATACCGAAGGTCAGCAAGCCACCGATTTCTGGGCGTTTATCAAAGATCACCGGCTTGACGCCATTGCGTACCAAGATATCCGCACAGCCCAAACCTGCTGGGCCCGCACCGATAATAGCGACTTTTTTATTGGTCCATTTCACCTGTGACATGTCTGGACGCCAGCCCAAGGCAAAGGCGGTATCATTGATATATTTTTCAGCATTACCGATGGTCACCGCACCAAAGCCATCGTTCAAGGTACATGCGCCCTCACACAAACGGTCTTGCGGACAAACACGGCCACAGACCTCAGGTAAGGTATTGGTTTGATGGCACAATTCTGCTGCTTGGAAGATACGACCTTCTGAAATCAGCTTGAGCCAGTTGGGAATGTAGTTATGTACCGGACATTTCCATTCACAGTAGGGATTACCACAGTCCAAACAGCGATGGCTCTGATTGGCGGCCACTTCTGCAGTAAAAGGTTTATAAATTTCCACAAATTCAGCTTTGCGGACGATCAAATCTTTTTTCTCTGGATCTTGGCGTGCTACATCCAAAAATTGAAAATCATTGTTTAGGCGTTCAGCCATGTTGCTCTCCGTGGGTCAATGTGGATAAATCTGCGTTTATCCACACCTGCCTAACATCTGGGTCATCAAAACCAATTTATTGTGGATCGGCTTGCGTGGTTTTTAATAGCGTTTGTAGGTTGGCCGCTTTGGGTTTCACTAGCCAGAACTTACGGCTGTAGAAGTCAAACTCATTGCGGATCTTGTAGGCCCACGCACTGCCCGTCTCTTGAATATGCTCATCTAAGATACGCAACAAGAACTCTTGATGCTCTTCCATGGTTTCAGTGGAGATACGATTTAACTCAATCAATTCATGGTTGTAATGGTCAACGAAGTCATTGTCAAGATCTAGCACATAAGCAAAACCACCGGTCATGCCTGCACCAAAATTGTGTCCGACTTTACCCAGTACCGTGACGATCCCGCCGGTCATGTATTCACAGCAATGGTCGCCCGCACCTTCAATCACCGCAAATGCGCCAGAGTTACGCACTGCAAAGCGTTCGCCCGCAGTTCCCGCAGCAAAAACTTTACCGCCAGTGGCGCCGTAGAGACAGGTGTTGCCGATGATGGCGGTATTTTGGGTTTGGAACGGTGAACCCTTCGGTGGGAAGATCGACAAACGTCCACCGGCCATGCCTTTACCGACATAGTCATTTGCATCACCTTCGAGTTTGATATGCAAACCGCCGGCATTCCACACCCCAAGTGACTGACCCGCAGTCCCAGTCAAATGCACGATGACCGGATGCGCTTCCATGCTCAAATTGCCATAACGACGCGCGATTTCACCCGAGAGGCGTGCCCCGATTGAACGATCGCAGTTGCCGACATCATAGTAGAAGTCACCGCCGGTACTGGCTTCAATCGCAGGAAGGATATCAGCGACCATTTTCTCCGCCAACACGCCTTTGTCGAATGGTGCATTGCCCTGAACTTTACAATACTGGGCTTTGCCATCCGCAGACGGATGTGAGTGTAATAAGGCACTGAGATCCAAATGTGCATGTTTGTCGGTTTCACCCGGCAGCACTTCAAGTAAATCGGTACGCCCAATCAAATCCGCCAAACGTGACACGCCCAAAGCTGCCAACCATTCACGGGTTTCTTCTGCAATAAAGTGGAAGAAGTTGATCAGCATTTCAGGCTCGCCGATATAGTGTTCTTGGCGTAAATGATCTTGCTGAGTCGCCACACCCGTCGCACAGTTATTTAAGTGGCAAATACGCAAGTATTTACAACCAAGTGCGATCATCGGGGTGGAACCAAAACCAAAGCTTTCCGCACCCAAGATCGCCGCCTTGACCACATCTAAACCAGTTTTTAAACCGCCATCGGTTTGCACACGGACTTTGCCACGCAAATCATTGACACGAAGGGCTTGATGCGCTTCGGCCAAGCCCAATTCCCACGGCGAACCGGCATGATGAATCGAAGACAATGGCGAAGCCGCTGTACCACCGTCATAACCCGAAATGGTAATAAAGTCCGCATAGGCTTTGGCCACCCCTGCAGCAATCGTCCCAACCCCCGGCTCTGATACCAGTTTTACCGAGACCATGGCCTGCGGATTGACTTGTTTCAGGTCAAAGATCAACTGTGACAAATCTTCGATCGAATAAATATCGTGATGCGGTGGCGGTGAAATCAAGGTCACACCCGGCACTGAGTAGCGTAGACGTGCGATCAAGCCATTGACCTTACCGCCCGGTAACTGACCACCCTCACCCGGTTTTGCCCCTTGCGCGACTTTGATCTGGAGCACTTCAGCCGAGGTCAAATAGGCTGGCGTAACACCGAAACGACCGGATGCGATCTGTTTGATTTTCGAGTTACGGATAGTGCCATAACGCGCGGGGTCTTCACCGCCCTCACCTGAGTTAGAGCGACCACCGATGGTGTTCATCGCGATCGCGATCGCCTCATGCGCTTCTGGTGACAGCGCACCGAGTGACATGCCCGCAGAGTCAAAACGTGGCAGAATTTCCTCAACCGACTCCACCGCATCCAGTGCGATTGAGTTGTCGGTTTTGAGTTTAAATAAATCACGAATGGTGGCGATCGGACGTGAGTTCACCAACTCAGCATAGGCTTTAAAGTCGGCGTATTGCCCTGAACGCACTGATTTGTGTAGGGCATTGATCACATCTGGATTGAAAGCGTGATATTCCTTATCGAAGACAAACTTGAGCAAGCCGCCTTGATCGATCGGCTTACGTGCTTTCCACGCCAAATCTGCCAATTTTTTCTGATCGTTTTCAAGGTCTGCAAAGGTCGCGCCTTGAATACGACTTGGCACCCCAGTAAAGCAAGTATCCACCACTTCATTGGACAAGCCTACCGCTTCAAACAACTGCCCGCCTCGATAAGAGGCCACCGTTGAGATGCCCATTTTAGACAAGACTTTGAGCAAGCCTTTTTCGATGCCTTTACGGAAGTTGGCTTGGGCATGGATCGGATCACCCAACAATTCACCTTTGGCGATCAAGTCATTGATCACGTCATAGGCCAAATACGGATAGATCGCCGTTGCACCAAAGCCCAAGATCACCGCGAATTGGTGCGGATCACGTGCCAGTGCGGTTTCGACGATGATGTTGGCATCGGTACGTAAACCTTGCTGAATCAGATAATGATGCACTGCACCAGTCACCATCAAGGCATTGGCTGGGAGATAGCCTTCACGGATTTTTTTATCCGATAACAACAACAAGGTTTTGCCCTGACGGATCGCTTCAGCAGATGCCGCGCAGATACGTTGGATCGCCGCAGCCAAGCCTTCGCTGGCCTCGTAGTTCAACTCAATATCTGCGATCTCATAGCCTTTGCGTCCAAGGGTACGGATTTGATGCATTTTAGAGTTGGACAAAACTGGGCTGGAAATGATCAAACGGTCGGCATGTTCAGGACCTTGTTCAAATACATTTTGTTCACGCCCGATACAGGTCTCCAAAGACATCACGATCGATTCACGTAAAGGATCGATCGGTGGATTGGTGACTTGAGCAAACTGTTGACGGAAATAGTCCGACACATGGCGTACCTGACGTGACAAGACTGCCATCGGGGTATCATCGCCCATCGAGCCCACCGCTTCTTGACCACTTTCTGCGATTGGACGTAACAGCTGATCACGCTCTTCAAAGGTGACCATAAACATTTTCTGGGCGGCTTTGAGGGCATCGCCTTTTAAGCCTTGATCACACAAGTATTCTTCTAGCTCAGGACTACCTTGTAGACGCACTGAATTTTCACGCAACCACTCACGATAAGGACGCATTTTTTTCAAATGTTGACTGACATCTTGGGTATCGAGCAATTTTCCAGTCAGCGTATCCACCACCAAGATTTGTCCCGGACCGACACGACCTTTGGACAATACATCTTCAGGCGCATAGTCCCAGACCCCGATCTCGGATGCCAAGGTGAT
>JASLJB010000171.1 GCA_030152605.1 Acinetobacter sp.
GCGAACACTGGCATGCAGCAGCGTCAATAACCAGACACTGAAAAACACCCCGATCTCTAGCGCGGCACGTGCTTCCATCTGCACAGGCACAATGCGGTTGGCATAGAAATAGGCCGCACAGGCGATTGGCAAGCCGACGATCACCGTGACATTTAACACCCCCACCACGCGAATACTCCACGGCAAAGCCTGTTGCGTGGTCGTCTGCGCGATGCGCTTAATGCGCCACAGGATCAGACCGCTGGCGATCATGCCACAGCCGAGTATGCCCGCCGCAAATAACAGCATCCGTAGTAAGGGCTGCACCGCATGCCCCAAATGCAAGCCCGTCAACAGGTTATAGCTTGCGGCGATGGCCGAAGGTGTATTGGGATGACTCGGCAAAACTGCTGCGCTGATTGCATCAAAGCTGCGTGATGGGATGGCATCGATCTGGGTCAGATCCTGACTATGCGCTGCACGAAACTCGACCTGCGCCCCGACTTGGTTGGGATGCAGCAGCGTCATACTGGCGATCGGCTGTGTCGGCCACTGGGCTTGGGCGGCCCGCAACATCGGTGTGAGATTCGACATCGGCAACAGCGCCAACTGTGGCAGCGCGCGTGCTTGCGCTTCATGCCGAGCGCCATGATGTTGCTGCGCTGGCAGTGACAGTGCAGCATGATCGCCACGCTGCTCGGCACTCAGTGCCTGAAAAAAAGCAGCACGACCATCGGGATAATGATCCCTGATCGCCCACGGCATCAGGGTATAGATCAACAATAACAAACCACTAAAGCAAATCATCAGATAAAACGGCAAGGCAAATACCGCACTGGCATTGTGCGCATCCAACCATGAGCGCTGGCCTTTGTTGGGTCTAAAGCTCAAGAAATCCTGAAAGATCTTTTTGTGGGTGATGATGCCGCTAATCAGCGCCGCCAACATCAATAGCGTGGCCAAGCCGATGATCCATCGTGCCCAAACATGCGGTAGGCCATAGAGTTGAAAATGGAAAATCGACAAAAACCGCCCGCCCTGGGTGGCTCTGGGAAATAACTGCTGCCCGGTCGTGGCATCGAGATAAATCAGTTCCGGTGCTTGATGGCGATGCCGTTGTTCACCACGTGCGACATGACTGAGATTGAGGGTGGTCTGACGCTCACTCGGCCATTGCAGCTCCCAACGTTCCGCAGTGGGTGCTGCTTGTTGCAACACCTTCAGCGCATCTGCAAGCTGCTGGCTTGGCGCTGCCCGATCCACCGATCGGTGTAACTCTGGCTGCATCCACAAGGTAATTTCCTGCTGATAGAAACTCAGCGATCCAGTGAAAAAAATTACGTAGAGCAGCGCGCCGAACAACAGACTGATCCAACGGTGTAACCATGCCATGGACTGGCGGGCGCTGAGTTGATGGCTATGTATGGGCATGACTTATCCACCCGATACAACGATATAGATCACATACATGATCAAAGTGCCCATAAAAATCCCCAAGCACACATTCAACAATGAATGCAGCAAGAACGCCCAAATCAGCACCACAACTTGAATGATAAAGGCCACCATCGTGGCCGCCAAAACCATACTGGCTTCGGGTAAAAGCGCGGACAGACTCAGGCACTTTGCCGTCACTGCCGCCAACAGATAGCCCCCAAAAATCGCCACCACAAAGCGCAATGCCACCATCACTCGATAGTGAAATAGGAGGTGGCTTTTTGACTGCTTCGCTCGGGGCTGCTGCACGCCTTGATGTGACATCACGTCTCCTCAAACAGTTCAAAATAAGGTCTATAAATCCACTCAACCGCATCAGGTCGATTTAAAAGCGCATTCGCTCATCGACTTAAAAGCGATACTGCATAGAAAATAAATACTGCCGAGGATCGGCATAGGTCGCCTGCAACACATTCAAACGGTATTTTTGATTGCTAACATTTTTGATATCAAAGCCGAGCAAAATATCTGGATGCAGTTGATATTTCAGCATCAGATCCACAACGCTAAACGCAGCTTGTTGATGGGCGAGATATTCCGCACCACGCACATTGGCATCATTGATCTGACTCTGCCAACGCAGACCCGCACCGACTTGCCACTGCTGCCATGCAGCAGGCAGTTGATACAGCGCATGCAGCTTCAACATTTTCTGCGGCTGCTCCAACTGAATGCGTTTGCCTTGATCTTTGGTCGTGGCATGGGTGTAGCCCGCTTGGATACGCAGTGCTGGGGTCAGTTGCCCCACCGCCTCAAGCTCAAAACCCGAGGTCTTGGCACCTTTGACCGCGCGGTAGTAGTTCTCCCCGTTGTTCAAGATCCCGACCAGTTGTGGGTTATTGTCCAAGCGTGATTGAAAATACGCCGCACTCAGTTGTAGCGCATCCTCATGCAAACTGGCTTTGAGCCCAAACTCATGGCTAGTGCCTTCGATTGGATCGAGTCGCTTTTCCTGTTGATCTTTGGCACTTTGCGGTAAAAAGATCTGGCTATAACTGGCATAGGCAGACAGATATGGATTGAGATCAAACACCACACCGGCATAAGGCGTGAGGATATTGTGATCGCTATACGCTTGATCAGGTTTACCATTTCGGGTCGAGTCTAAAGCGTAGCCCGAGTTACGCAGCCCCAATATGCTGTGCAATTGTTCGGATAGATTGAGCCGTGTCGCGGCCATCAACGCATATTGCCGGCTATCGGTTTGGGTTTCGCTGCGCTTACTGCTCATCAGATCCGCCGGCTTACTGATCTCGCCATTCCAACTATTCAGATCGACCCACTCACGGCCGATGGTGTGGCTATAGCGATTATCACTGTTAAAGCTTTGAAAACTGGCACCCAAGATCAGTTCATGCTGCTGACCCAACAGGGCATAGTCGCGACTGGCATAGCCATCCACAGCATGTGATTCAGCTGATAATTGTTTGCTACCGGCTGCGACCTTGCCACGATGATGGATATAGTCAGCCGTTTCCGCGCGATTGGCGATGCCGGCCCAGACCCCATCCGAATCTTGCTTGAGATAGTTGTAATTCAGCTTGAGTAACCAACCGTTATCGAACTGATGAGTTGCATCGACAAAGGCATTTTGAGTATCACTGTGCTGATAGGTCCAGCGCGGTGCAGCATTATCGCGCGGCTGCATCGGGGCATTGTGTCCATTGGCAAAAAGCGTGCTGCTGTGCACACTCAAACCATTGCTACGATTGCGTTGTAACATGGCGCCGAGGTTGAGCTGGGTTTCTGGATTCGGATCAATCGCCACAGTGCTATACAACAGTCCACTTTGACTCTCGCCCCAACGCATAAAGGCGTTTTGATCTTGAAAAGACAAGACCGTACGTGCTCTGAGGGTTTTATCTGTATTCAGCGGGGCTTGCAGATCGAGGTTATGACGTAGTCCGCCCCATCGGGTCTCGAACTGATTGGCACTGAGCTGATAACGGCCTGTGGGCAACATGGCATCCGCGCGTTTTCTTTTTAGGTCGATACTGGCACTTGGATAACCAGCACCGCTGCTGAGCCCAGTCGCACCTTTGACCACGCTGATCTGCTCATAAATCGCGGGATCGAGTCGCGACAGATTGAGTCCAGTCTGTCCCATGACTGCGGCAGTCGTAGCAAGACCATCCAGACTGATATTTTTGATCTCGCTGCCACGGGCATAAAAGCTGCTGTACTCGCCACCAACGCCCAATGCACCCGCCGAACCATAACGGCGCAGATACACCCCAGGCACTTGCTCGATCGCCTCCGCGAAACTATTGATCTGTTGATCTTGTAATTGCTGCGCCGTGATCACGCTGACCGATTGCGGCGTCTGTTTGAGTGGCAAATTCAGTTTGGTGGCGCTGCTATTCAGACTACTTGCTTTGCGATTGGGTTGCTCAGTTGCCGTCAGGGTAATCGTCGGTAATGCGGTAATCACCTGTGTAGAAGCTGTCACTACTGTAGGTGCAGGCGCTGATGTAGGTGCAGTCAGCGTTGTAGAAGCCGTCGCTGCTGCATGTGCATCTATCATCAGCAGATCAGCACTGCCAAGTAGCATGAGGTATTGGATGGCGCGGCTGAGGTTATTTTTTTTCAATAAAACAGACATCTGACTTTCCAGAATAAGCCTTGATCAATCATCTCGCAGGTCAGCGATGATGAGCTTTTAACGTTTCACAGTTCGCCTGAGGCCACTCAGAATCAACATTAAACTGTTGGCTACGCAGACCGAACTGGACAATCTATCCGAAGACACAGACTGGAAATGGTGGTGCACGCCCCTGCGGCAAGAGATACAAGCGCTGTAAGGCAAAATACACTGCCTGAAAACGTTGTTTAAAACTCAACAGTCGCACTTTGATCACGCCAAGTAACTGTTTGGTACTCAGGTCTAGGCCTGTAAATAAATGCGAATACACAGTGCAATACAGACAGTCATGTGTCGCAGCTTGCGCATGCTCAGCATGAGGATTGTGCTGCGACGCAGACAGCTGCATCTGATCGAGCTGGCTGCGATCCAAGTGTTGGCCCCGTGCAGCATCGGCTCGTGTGATCTGTTCAGATAGAAGAGCTGGCGCGCCAGATGCAGGATGGGTTTGGCTGTGTGAGGCTGTGCGGATCAACAATTCGGAAATAGACTGACAGACCAAGGCAATACGCAGTTGCTCGGGAAAAATCGGCTGCATCAACACAGCAAGTTGCAGTAGCATTGCGCTACAGGCCAGAGCTAGTCCTATTCTCAAATGCGCCGAGTTCCATCTCAATGAAGCGGCACATTTTAACACACTAAAAATATAAGCTTTATAATCAAAAAAACTATCAACTTATACTAAACAAACACAAGCGAGATAACAGCCTAATGCGATGTGGAAAATATAAGCAAGCGTGATCGATATAATCCTGTTTAATTCACAATATAATACATAAAGGTGTATTGAGACACGGTCAATCAATCAGTTGATTCGGCCTTAAATATTCGCCATTCACTGCACAGTGAATAAACAAATCAAAAATTGATCAGTTATTCTGCTATGCTTGCAGCACAAAAAATTTCAAATACTTAGAGAAATGGGGAAAAAATGAAAGGTACTATTTTAGATTTTTCGGTCCAAACCAATACCGGCATTATTAGCGGTGATGATGAGAATAGATATAATTTTGAAGGGGCTGAATGGCGTGGCCAAGCCGCACCAATGCGTGGTCATCGCGTTGACTTTGACGTCAATCCTGAAGGTCATGCGATTCAAATTTATACTGCTGTCGGTGCTCAGAACATGCACAACACAGTGCAGAATCTCTCTGATCAATTAGATAAAATCTCAGATCAAAATAAAGCTGAAGAACAATTCAATATGATTGATTGGTTCGTCAAAGGCTTGAAGAACTATACTAATTTTACAGGCCGTGCACGCCGTAAAGAATACTGGTTCTTTGTTTTAACCCAATTTATTATTTTGGTGATCCTGCAAATCTTAGACGGCATTATTGGCACAAATTATATATTTTATGCGATCGGTGTACTTGCATTACTACTCCCATCCATTGCAGTTATGGTGAGACGTTTACATGATATCGGACGTTCAGGCTGGTGGTATTTTATTGTCTTGATTCCAATCGTCGGTGCAATTTTATTATTGGTGTGGCTGGCCACAGAAACCAAACAAGAAGTCAATCAATGGGGCAATCCAGCCAAATAATCTTGGGCTTACTTGGCTCTCCGCCCAAAAAAACAGGCGCATCAAGCGCCTGTTCGTTGTTCTGTCAGAGTCCTCTGACAAATATGACCACTTCACTTAAGCCGGAATACGCAGTACCTGACCTGGGAAGATATCGTCAGCATTTTTCAGTAGCGGACGATTGGCTTCAAAAATTTTGTTGTACTGGTTCGGATCACCATAAAACTGTTTAGAAATCTTAGATAAGTTATCACCCGATTGTACGGTATAGAATTTACTTTCAGGTTCTGGCGTTGCCACCGTCATTTGATCATCGACTTGCGCGACATGATCCACGTTACCAATCGCCAAGATAATCTTTTCTTTATCGGCTTGAGACTGGACCTGACCTTTGAGTGTGGCCAAATCAGTGACGTTGTTATAGCTAACCGATAGACCTTCAATCGGAAGACCGAGGCTCTTTACACGTCCTAACAGTTGATTGGCCATCTCTTGTGCCGAAGGTTCAGCCGGAGTTTGTGGTGTTTGTACTTCTGCAGGTGCGGTATTTTTTTTGCCAATACCTTTTACAAAATCAAAAAGTCCCATGGGGTTACTCCATTTTTTGAGAATTTACTGAGGAAATTATTCTAAAGTTTTCACTCTATTTTTATAGCGTATATCCCAGTAAATAATGCATCCTCAAGGTAATAATTCGTCACATAAAGGTAACTACTTGTAAAATTTTGCTTTTTACGCGATTTCGCATGTTGATACAACCTCCTAGACACCACTGTATAACTGCAAGCTGAGCAAAAAAAGCATGCATTAAAAAAGCCACCAATTGGTGGCTTTAATTCTATGCAAGGCTAAAAAGGCGAGCGATTAAGCTAGCTTTTTAGATACATAGTCAATCGCAGATTGAACAGTGGTAATTTCGTTTGAATCTTCGTCAGGGATTGTGATGTCAAAGTCGTTTTCGAAAGACATAACAAGCTCAACAAGATCAAGAG
>JASLJB010000182.1 GCA_030152605.1 Acinetobacter sp.
CCCAGGTGCGCCAATGGGGATGGCTGATATTGCTGATGTCGTTTGGCGTGAATTTTTAAGTCATAACCCAAGCAATCCACAATGGGCCAACCGCGACCGTTTTGTACTGTCGAATGGTCATGGTTCAATGTTGCAATATGCACTGTTGCATTTGACTGGCTATGATTTAAGTCTCGAAGATTTGAAACAATTCCGTCAGTTAGACTCTAAAACTCCAGGTCACCCAGAGTATGGCTATGCGCCGGGTATCGAAACCACCACGGGTCCACTGGGTCAAGGGATTGCCAACGCAGTTGGTTTTGCTTTGGCAGAAAAAACCTTAGCGGCACAATTCAACAAAGCGGATATCCAAGTTGTTGATCATTTCACTTATTGCTTCTTGGGTGATGGCTGCTTAATGGAAGGGATTTCACATGAAGTCTGTTCTTTGGCTGGCACCTTAGGCCTCGGTAAATTGATTGCCTACTATGATGACAATGGCATTTCGATCGATGGTGAAGTTGAAGCTTGGTTCTCTGACGATACTGAACAACGTTTCAATGCTTATGGCTGGCAAGTGATCCGTGTAGACGGTCATGATGCAGATGCCATCCGTCAAGCGACGCTTGATGCCAAAGCAGAAACGCAAAAACCAACCTTGATCATGTGTAAAACCGTGATTGGTTTAGGTTCGCCGAACAAACAAGGCAAAGAAGACTGCCACGGTGCTCCACTCGGCCAAGACGAAATCGCATTAACACGTGCGGCATTGGGTTGGACTGAAGGTGCATTTGAAATTCCTGCAGACATCTATGCAGCATGGGATGCCAAAGAAAAAGGCAGCCAAGCTGAAGCAGCATGGGATGCCGTATTTGCAGACTATCAAGCCAAATATCCTGCTGACGCGGCTGAGTTGTTGCGCCGTGTAGAAGGTGACTTGCCGGCAGACTTCGTTGCAAAAGCAGATGCATTTATCGCGGAAACCAACGCCAAAGCTGAAACGATTGCGACCCGTAAAGCCAGCCAAAACACACTACAAGCATTTGGTCCATTATTGCCTGAATTACTCGGTGGTTCAGCGGATCTTGCCGGTTCTAACCTGACCTTATGGAAAGGTTGTGAAAGTGTTGAGCACAACCCAGCGGGTAACTATGTGCACTATGGTGTACGTGAGTTCGGTATGACAGCGATTGCCAATGGTGTGACCTTACACGGTGGCTTTGTACCGTATGTTGCAACCTTCTTGATGTTTATGGAATATGCGCGTAACGCAGTGCGTATGTCAGCATTGATGAAACAACGTGTGATCCATGTTTATACCCATGACTCGATTGGTCTGGGCGAAGATGGTCCAACGCATCAACCGGTTGAACAAATCGCCTCATTACGTGGTACACCCAACCTCAATACTTGGCGTCCTGCGGATACCATTGAAACTGTGGTGGCTTGGAAATCTGCGTTATTGCGTAAAGATGGCCCAACAGCGTTGATCTTCTCACGTCAAAACCTTCCGTTCCAAACTCGTACTGCGGCTCAAATTGAAAATGTAGCCAAAGGTGCTTATGTATTGGCTGAAGAAAAAGGCGAATTGAAAGCGATCATCATCGCCACAGGTTCAGAAGTCTCATTGGCGATGGAAGCCTATGCACAACTTGATGGTGTGCGTGTGGTGTCTATGCCAAGTGCTGAAGTGTTTATGCAGCAAGATGCCGCATATCGTGAAGCGGTATTGCCAAGCCAGATCCGTGCCCGTGTTGCCGTTGAAGCCGCGCATGTGGATTACTGGTGGAAATTTGTCGGTCTAGACGGCAAAGTCATCGGTATGAGCAGTTATGGTGAGTCTGCACCAGCCAAAGATTTGTATCAACACTTTGGTATCACCACTGCTGCAGTGGTTGAAGCAGTTCAAGCCTTAACAGCTTAAGCCAATCTCTGCGTGACAAAATCCCAGCCCAGTGCTGGGATTTTTTATATTGAAGATCAAAATATAAATGCGGTCAGCGTATCGGTATTAAAATGGCATGATTGATTGGGCTGAGCTTGATAAAGCCGTTTCATGATCAGTCTATTTTGCGCATCAAAACTTATAAAAACAAAGATTAATTTGATGGGAAAATAACAACTGACTTCATTGGCATATACTCGGCAGGATATATAAGGGAGGGGATCAGAACAATGTGATCAGTCGCCACAATAATCTATGTATAGATGATATTCAAGTATTTAAAATAAAGCTGAATCATAGCGTCTCAAAATTATTTTAGTTTTAAGCTCAAAATAATCTTGGGTTGATGTATGCGTTAGGTTATGGCGTCCCCAAAAATACGGCACAAGCCAATCATTGGTATTTAAAATCGGCTGATCAGGGTGATGTCCAAGCCAAATTAACCTATGAGGGGTTGAAGTAAGTGTTGAACTCGTTGCTTGCTTGGCGCTGAATAAATAGTGAATATGCTTGTTCATCGATACTGCAATAAAGAAAAAGCTAAGCAACTGTAAAATAAGTTTTCCTGACGGGATGGGCTTGCATGCAGATGAGTGCA
>JASLJB010000185.1 GCA_030152605.1 Acinetobacter sp.
AATGCTTCGCGACGTGGGTATTCCGGTACACGAACGTGCACCCGAAGCTGACGACACGATGTTTGGTGAAAACAACGAAGCCAATGATGAAGTTGCTGAAGAAGAAGCTGCTGCCGTTCTCGCCTCTGTTGAAAATGAACCCGGTCGTACGACAGATCCTGTACGTATGTACATGCGTGAAATGGGGACTGTGGAACTCTTGACCCGTGAAGGCGAAATCAGTATCGCAAAACGTATCGAGGAAGGCATCCGAGATGTCCTACATTCGATTGCGTACTGGCCGAATGCGGTTGAAGTGGTTCTGAATGAGCACAATGAATTCCTCAATGGTGAACGTCGCTTAGCTGATATTTTATCTGGTTATTTAGATCCAGAATCAGATGAACCGATTCCTGAAGTGATCGAAGAAGAACCTGTCATCGAAACCAAAGCCGCAAAATCGACTGGCAAAGATGTCAAACTCGATGATGACGAGGAAGAAGAAGCCGAGACTGAAGAAGAAACAGAAGTTGAGTCTGGTCCAGATCCTGAGATTGCCCGCCTTCGCTTTGAAGAGCTGGATAATGCACGTCAAGCGGCCAAAGCGGCGATCACTGAACATGGTCGTAACAGCCCACAAGCCAACGAAGCACTTGAAGCGCTCGCAAGCGTGTTCATGATGTTTAAATTCACCCCACGTTTGTTTGAGATCATTTCTGAAATGATCCGGGGTACACACGAACAAGTGCGTACCGCTGAACGTGAAGTGATGCGTTATGCCGTGCGTCGTGGTCGTATGGATCGCACCCAGTTTAGAACGTCTTTCCCAGGTCAAGAATCAAATCCAGCTTGGTTAGATGAGCAGATGGCGAAAGCCCCTGCTGAAGTAAAAAATTATTTAGAAAAAGTCCGTCCTGATGTGATGGCTTTTCAACAGAAAATTGCCGATATCGAGAAAGAACTTGGCCTGACCGTGAAAGAAATGAAAGAGATTTCTAAACGTATGGCCATCGGTGAAGCCAAAGCACGTCGTGCTAAACGCGAAATGATTGAAGCCAACTTACGTTTGGTGATTTCGATCGCGAAAAAATACACCAACCGTGGTTTGCAATTCCTCGACTTGATTCAAGAAGGTAACATCGGCTTGATGAAAGCGGTGGACAAGTTTGAATACCGTCGTGGTTATAAGTTCTCGACTTATGCGACTTGGTGGATTCGTCAGGCGATCACGCGTTCAATCGCGGATCAGGCACGTACCATTCGTATTCCGGTACACATGATTGAGACCATCAACAAAATCAACCGTGTGTCACGTCAGCTCTTACAAGAGATGGGCCGTGAGCCAACACCTGAGGAATTGGGTGAACGTCTAGAAATGGACGAAGTCAAAGTACGTAAAGTCCTCAAAATCGCCAAAGAGCCGATCTCTATGGAGACGCCGATCGGTGATGATGAAGATTCGCACTTGGGTGACTTTATCGAGGACAGCAACATCACCTCTCCGGTGGATGCTGCAACCTCTGAAGGTCTAAAAGAAGCGACACGTGAAGTGTTGGAAAACTTGACTGAACGTGAAGCCAAAGTATTGAAAATGCGTTTTGGTATCGACATGCCAACCGACCATACCTTGGAAGAAGTGGGTAAACAGTTTGATGTGACCCGCGAGCGTATTCGTCAGATCGAAGCCAAAGCTTTACGTAAATTACGTCATCCTTCTCGTTCTGAACATTTACGTTCATTCCTTGAAAATGACTAATTACGCCTAAACAGCACCGCGCATAAACCATGCGCGAGACGATCTAAGCTCTGATTGCGGTGGGGATGACTTGTATTTTCATCCCCTTATCCCCATCTTATCTGACATCGTTTGGGATGTAATCAACGCCTGCCAATGATTTTGCAGGCGTTTTTTCATTTTCGTCCCAATCAACACCATGCAAACCGATGTAATGTAATCCAACCTAATCCAAGCTCAGTATCCGCGTTGATTCAAATACAGGTACAACAGCTACAGCAATAGAGGTGACTTATGACCGACCGCACACCTTCTCGTGAACTCCGCGAAGATCTATGGGTGTTTCCTATGGACTACCCAATCAAACTGATTGGCGATGCAGGCGAAGAATTGCATGATGCTGTCGTTTCGATTTTGCTCAAACACTTCCCTGAGTTCAAAAAAGAAAGCTTGGCGGTACAGCCTTCAAAAACAGGTAAATATCATTCTTTAACCGCACAGTTAAAATTTGATGAACTTGAGCAAGTCCATGCTTTATATGCAGACTTGGCCGCCTGCCCGTTGATTAAAACCGCGCTTTAAGCCAAGCACATGCCACGGCATGATTTGCAGCCAAAATCATCCAAGTTTGTGACTTGGGTGATTTTTTTTGATCTGCTAACTCGGGCAAAGTTCTTTATACTAAAGCGATTGCTGTTTAGAGGGACTTACCACTGATGAATGATCGTGTTCAACCTGCTTTGACGATTCGCCAATATCACCAACTGACTGCTTATGCAGACCGCTTCGAAGAAATGAAGCACTACACCGAGCAACGCGATGAACATTCGCCGGATCAGTTGTGGTTGTTACAACACGCAGCGGTACTGACCCAAGGACAGGCGGGAAAACCTGAACACATCTTGATTCCGAGTGATATTCCGGTGGTACACAGCGATCGTGGCGGTCAGGTGACTTGGCATGGACCAGGTCAACTGGTGATTTATTTTTTATTTGACTTAAATCGTCTGGGTTGGAATGTCCGAACTTTAGTGACTTTTGCTGAAAACCTGATGATTGAACTGCTCAGTCAATATGGCATCAACGCCTATGCCAAAAAAGATGCCCCGGGCGTCTATGTCGAGGAACGCAAGATCGGCTCACTGGGCTTTAAAATCCGTCGTGGCCGCAGTTACCACGGTTTGGCACTGAATATCGACTGTGACTTATCTGGTTTTCATACCATAAATCCCTGTGGATACGCGGGCTTAGAAATGGTGAGGATTCGTGATATGGTGGAGCCTTACCCAAGTTATACACAATTGTGCCAAGATGTCATTCAGCGCTTTCAACAAAGTGAATATTTTAGTCATGTTGAGCTGGTCGACGGATAAAAGACTTTATTTTAGCAACAAAACAAATTAGAGTAATTGCTCTAAATAATTGAATAACTCAATAATACTGAAAAAGGGATGCGAGCGTGATTTCAAGCAAATCTTTCAAGCCTGCCTTCGAACTGGCCTATGTCAAACTCATGATGGATGTGATTGGCAGAGGTTTAGTGATGGCAAGCCAAGTGGATGAAGAAATTCAACACGATATTTCCAAGTTTCCAGTGGGCTTTCGTTTATCGATGAAGGTGTTTCCACAGGGTCCTGCGTTTATTGCCCAAGTGAATGAACAACAGCAATTGCAGTTGGTCAAAGCCAGTGAAGATAAACCAGATCTCACCATTACCTTTAAGCACTTACACCATGCTTTTTTAGTTTTTTCATTTCAAGAAAGCACGGCACAAGCGTTTGCCAATGACCGTATGGTCGCCGATGGTGATGTCAGTCATGCCATTCGTCTGGTGCGCTGTTTGAATAAAATGGAATCACTGATCTTGCCAAAACTGGTGGCACAACTGGCAGTCAAAGAATACCCACAACAACTGAGTTTTAAAGACAAACTCAGCAGTGCTGCAAATATTTATTTCAAAGTGGCTCAATCATACTTAAAACGGAGTGCATAACATGGCCAAGCCTTATTACGAATTTTTCTGTCCAGTCAAAGTCATTGCTGGCCATGCCGCGTTAGAACACATTCCATTTGAATTGGCCGCTTTGGGTTCAAAACGTCCGATGATCATCACCGACAAAGGCGTGCGTAGCAATCAACTGCTGACGCCAATCGAAGCTGCCTTTGAGTCTACCGATGTGGTCTTAGCTTATATCTTTGATGATGTACCACCAGATTCGAGCTTAGAAACCGTGCGTGCCGCTGCCGCCGCCTATCGCGACAATCAATGTGACGCGATCATCGCAGTCGGTGGCGGTTCAGTAATCGATACCTCCAAAGCCACCAACATCTTGGTCAGCGAAGGCGGTGATGATTTGCTGAAATACTCGGGTGCACATAACTTACCGCGTCCATTAAAGCCATTCTTTGTGATCCCGACCACCTCAGGTACCGGTTCAGAAGTCACCATGGTGGCGGTGGTTTCAGACAATCAACGTCATGTGAAAATTCCGTTTGCCTCTAACTATTTGATGCCGCATGCGGCGATTCTAGATCCACGCATGACCAAAACCTTGCCCGCGCATTTGACCGCAATGACTGCGATGGATGCCATGACGCATGCGGTTGAAGCCTATACCTGCTTGGCCGCCAATCCCATGAGCGATGCCTATGCCACCGCTGCGATCAAAAAGATCACCCAAAATCTATTTGAAGTACTAGACAATCCAGAGGATGCGCATGGCCGCCTTGAACTGGCTCAAGCCTCAACCATGGCCGGCGTAGCTTTTTCAAACTCGATGGTCGGTTTGATCCACTCCCTCGGTCATGCCTTGGGTGCAGTCGCGCATTTGCCACATGGTCTGTGCATGAACCTGTTCTTGCCTTATGTGCTGCAATACAACAAAGACGTCAATGGTGACAAGATCGCTGAACTGTTGTTACCACTGGCTGGCCCTGATATTTATGCACAAACCCCGGCAGATCAACGTGCAGATAAAGCCATTGACACCTTGATGGCCATTCGTGATCGTCTGCATAGCTTGACCAAACTGCCACGTAGCTTGAGCGAAACCGGCAAGGTCAGCAAAGAACAATTGGATGAAGTGGCAGAGAAAGCGCTCAATGATGGCTCCATCATCTACAACCCGAAAGAAACCAGTTTAAAAGATTTGAAATCGATCCTAGAAAAAGCTTGGTAATTTCTGAAAAATCAGCCACTATACGCACAAATCAAGCCTGATGTTTTTAAAACATCAGGCTTTTGTATTGAGTGAGAATTGCCATTGTATTTAAATACTCTGCCCTGTTCTGTGCTCAAAAAAATGAAGTAGAGCCACGCGCAAATAAAATCAAATTGCAGTAGATTGCGCACTTTGCTTCGACTCGTAGGGTGGATCGTTCGTCTCAATCGATCCATAATCAATATGACTGATCCTTGATCAACGACTATGAGGAATCCGCCGTTGACACATATTACTGGGACCCAACCTGCCGCTAAACTACAAAAAAATCTTGTGCTCTGGCATATCATTATTATTGGTTTGGCCTATATTCAACCGATGACGGTTTTTGATACTTTTGGATTAGTGTCTCAATACAGTCAATCGCATGTACCTACCTCATATATTTTTGCTCTCGTCGCAATCTTATTAACGTCCATTAGCTATGGACATATGATCAGACGCTATCCATCCGCTGGTTCTGCCTACACCTATGCGCAAAAATCAATACATCCCAATGTCGGATTTATGGTGGGTTGGTCATCGTGGTTAGATTATTTACTCTCGCCATTGGTCAATATTATTTTGGCGGATATTTATTTAAGAGCTTTATTCCCGCACGTGAATAACTGGATCTGGGTGATTGGTTTAACCATTATCATGACCGTGATCAATTTATTTGGCGCGCGTTTTGTCGCTCGATTTAACAGTGTGATCGTCTTTGTTCAAGTCGGAATTATTTTCTATTTCACTTATCAAGTCTATCTGTTGCTGACCCAAGGGATTAATGCGGACGGCAGTTTAGATGCTGCGCAGTATCAGCTCTGGAGTATGGCGCCATTTTGGAATGAGCTGACCTCAGTCGGCGCATTGATGACTGGTGCAACGATCCTGTGTTTCTCTTTCACAGGTTTTGATGCACTCTCCTCACTGGCGGAAGAAACTAAAGATGCTGAAAAGACTTTGCCACGGGCAATCTTTTTAACTGCATTTATTGCTGGGATTATCTTTATTATCAGCACCTACTTTATGCAGATTTATTTCCCGAGCAACCCTGAAAATTACTTCACCAAAATTGATGAGACCCAACCGGAGATTTTATTCGCGATTGGCGGCTTGTTATTTAAGAATGTGATCTTAGGTTTTGCGATCATTACTGTGATGGCATCGGGGATTTCAGCACATGCCGGCGTATCGCGTCTGATGTATGTGATGGGTCGTGATGGCGTGATCAACAAGAAAATCTTTGGTCATATCAGCCCGAAACTGTATACCCCGACCTATAACATCGTGATCGTGGGTGTGGTGGCGTTAACTGCGGGCTTCTTGGACTTTGAGCATATTGCCAACCTGATTAGCTTTGGTGCATTGACCGCCTTTAGTTTTGTGAACTTCTCGGTGATCTCGCGTTATGCACTACGTGATGGACGCAACAAGTCGCTCAAAGAAGTGATCAATTACATTGTGATTCCGTTACTTGGTTTTGCCAGTGTGTTCTTGATGTGGCTTGAGATCGATGAAACTGCATTGAAAATTGGCTTAATCTGGGCTGCAATCGGTGTCGGTTACTTGGCGTTTAGAACCCGAGGCTTCCGCTACCCTGCACCACAGCACAATGAGCATGAGTAACATCAACACCTTACTCTGCACTGCATGCTGATCAAACAGCAGCAAACAAAAAGGCGCCGATGGCGCCTTTTTGCTATGTGTCGATCTTGTGTTGGCTGCATCGGATGTTCAGCAGCAATACTAAGCACTTAGGATCAGTACACTTAAATCAGTGTGCCTAGATCAGTGCTTTAAAATCTTGCTGCCGCCATGCTTCATACAGAATCACAGCGGTGGCATTGGATAGGTTCAGGCTGCGCGAGGTCACTGCCATTGGCAAACAGATCCAATGTTCACGCGGAAACAGCAAACGCACTTGCTCAGGTAAGCCACGCGTTTCAGGCCCCATCAGCAAAGCCACAGGGCGGTTCAGATCAGAGGTATGTGGTGTTGCCGTGCCTTTGGTGGTCAAGGGATAAATCGCATCTGGACCAATGCCTTGCTGTGCCAAATTGGCCATGCAGTCTGCGAAGTTTTCCCAAATCTGCATACGTGCCCATTCGTGATAATCCAAACCGGCACGTTTGAGTTTTTTGTCATCTAATTCAAAGCCTAAGGGCTTGACCAGATGCAATTGCGCACCGGTATTGGCACAGAGGCGGATAATATTCCCGGTATTACTTGGAATCTCGGGTTCGTACAATACAACATGTATCACAAGATATCTCTACGGTTAAGCTTCAGCAATCTGATCGGATTGCCAGTTAAGTTTTTCATGCAAACGTACCACCTCACCAATAATGGTCAGGGTCGGTGCAGGAATCTGCTCTTGCATGACTTTGGCATGAATATCCGCCAAGGTGCCGATCACAATTTTTTGATCTGGCGTGGTGCCTTTGGAGATCAGCGCCACCGGCATATCCGGACGCTGGCCATGCGCAATCAACTTCTCACAAATGGTTTCCAAGCCCACCAAGCCCATATACAGCACCAAGGTTTGGCGTTCATAGACCAACTCCTGCCACGGCAGTTCCGGTGAACCTGCTTTGAGGTGCCCCGTCAGAAAGCGGACACTTTGTGCATAGTTGCGATGCGTCAGCGGAATCCCGGCATAGGCTGAACAGCCCGATGCAGCGGTAATGCCCGGCACCACTTGGAAATTAATCCCTGCTGCACTGAGTTCTTCGATCTCTTCACCACCACGCCCAAAGATAAACGGGTCACCGCCTTTGAGACGACAAACGCGTTTGCCTTGTTGGGCATATTGCACCAATAGCGCATTGATGCCTTCTTGGGCCAAGGTGTGTTGATTGCGCGCCTTACCGACATAGACTTTTTCAGCATCACGGCGGCATAGATCGAGGATCGGCTCAGAGACCAAGCGGTCATAGATCACCACATCGGCTTGTTGCATCAAACGCAAGGCTTTCAGGGTCAGCAGTTCTGGATCACCCGGCCCTGCACCGACCAAGTAGACTTCACCCTGTGGGGTTTGCCAGTCCTTGAGCGCCTGCTGCATGGTCTGCGCTGCGCGTTCATGTTGCTCATGAAAGATTTGTTCACGCAGTGGACCCGCATACAGGTTTTCCCAAAAGATCCGTCGTTGATCTGGGTTTTCAATCTGCTGTTTGACCCGCGCACGCCATTGACCTGAAAATTCAGCCAACTTGCCCATGCCTTGCGGAACCGCGCTTTCAATTTGGGTACGTAGTTGTCGGGACAGCACTGGTGAGGTGCCATTACTGGCGATGGAGATGATCAAAGGTGAACGATCGACGATGGCCGGAAACATAAAACGACAATGCGGTGGATCATCGACACTGTTCACCAGCACATTGTGGGCTTCACAGTGTTGAAACACCTGCTGATTGACCTGTGCATCATTGCTCGCCGCAATCACCAAACGAAATGCTGACAGCGGATAAGCACCGACACACAGCGCAGGATCGAACTTGGCTTGAAGATAATGTCCATCATGCTGCTGTAGCAGTTCAAACAGTTGCTCATCGATTTCAGGCGCAACGACATGCAAGACAGCACCCGCTCGTTGAAGCAGTAGCGCCTTACGGTAGGCGATTCGCCCCGCGCCGACGATCAAACACGGCTGGCCGTGTAATTTTAATGAAATTGGAAAAATATCCAAGAGCTCAATCCTTTAGCATGAACTTAGTGATGAAAACTGCGGACATTGCCGCAGTATTCATTCAGTCAGAAATCAATGATTCGCTTAGTCTATCGCTTCAACGCCACCCATATATGGACGTAGGATGGCAGGTACTTCGATTGATCCATCTGCGCGTTGATAGTTTTCCATCACCGCCAACAAGGTACGACCCACCGCTAAACCTGAACCGTTCAAAGTATGTACCAATTCAAGTTTTTTGCCATCTGCACGATAACGTGCTTTGAGGCGACGCGCTTGGAAGTCACCCATGTTAGAACATGATGAAATTTCACGATAAGTGTTTTGACTTGGCACCCAAACTTCGAGGTCATAGGTCTTGAGCGCACTAAAACCGAGATCACCACCACACAATACCACTTTGCGATATGGCAGGCCGAGCGCTTGCAGGATATATTCTGCATGACCAGTCAAGTCTTCGAGTGCTTGCATCGAATCTTCAGGTTTGACGATTTGCACCATTTCAACTTTGTCGAACTGATGTTGGCGGATCAAACCACGGGTATCACGACCATAAGAACCTGCTTCACTGCGGAAACATGGGGTATGCGCGGTATATTTCAGTGGTAAACGATCGGCGTCAATGATTTCATCACGCACAAAGTTGGTGACTGGCACTTCTGCGGTTGGGATCAGATAGTAGCTCTTTTCGCCTTCAATCTTGAATAAATCTTCTTCAAATTTCGGCAACTGACCTGTACCACGTAGTGATTCAGCATTGACCAAATACGGCACATAAGCTTCGGTATAACCATGCTTCAGCGTATGCGTATCTAGCATAAACTGGGTTAAAGCACGCTGTAGACGCGCCAATGGACCTTTGAGTACGCTAAAACGTGAACCGGTCAGTTTACTTGCTGTTTCAAACTCAAGACCGCCCATCCATTCACCGAGGTCGGTGTGGTCTTTGATTTCAAAGTCAAATTCGCGTGGTGTGCCCCATTTTGACACCTCAATATTATCCGCTTCGTCTTTACCTTCAGGCACAGACTCATGTGGAATATTCGGGATGTTGAGCATTTTGGTTTCAAGTTCAGTTTGCAAGTCATTTAACTGTGCTTCTGCCACTTTGATTTCATCGCCAATCGCCGACATACGTGCCATCAATTCAGATGCGTCGCCGCCGGATTTTTTAATTTGACCGACTTGTTTGGCGCCCGAATTACGTTCTGCCTGCAAATCTTCGGTTTTGGATTGGATCGCTTTACGACGCGCTTCTAAATCTGCCCATTCTGCGACATTAAGTTGAATGCCACGTTTGGCAAAAGCTGCATTGACAGCATCAATATTATTTCTAAGTAATTTCGGGTCAATCATAGTCAATCTATATCAGAAAAAAACTAAATATAGTGTAAGCGCTTCACTCTAAAAAATATAGTGATCTGACACATCCTGACTAAATTGCGCGAGGCTGCGGTGAAATCCACGGCAGCCTCACTCAGCAAACTACCTGTCCTCGGAAAGACAGGCCTGACTCGATTTACGTATCTGGGTTCACGTGTCTTAGCTCACGTATCTGAGCTCACGCGCCTTGGCTTGCTTTATGGAGTGGCATTTTTTGGCAGACTCGGCAAATATTCTGCTTTCACAAATTTTTCCGCATCGATATAGGACAAGGTCAACTCTGGCATACCCTCAGCATAAGACGCCAACTCATACAGGGGATAAACAAACACGATGCCATTTACACCGTAATAATAGTTATCACTGAGTTGTAGCTTAGCCGCTTCAATTTGATGATCTTGCAACCACGTTGAGTTCTCCTCGTACAACTGCTGAATCAGTTTGGCTTCCACATTGGGTTTTAACAGATCAGAGAGGGCAATTTTTTTCTGATTTTTTAAGTCAAAATGCACATATTCATTGTGTGACATACCGTGTGCAGCACCCGCCGCATAGATATAGGTCGACATTTCAAAGCTGGCCAAGTTGTAGTTCTGCCCGAGATAACGCACATGTACTAAACTTTCACCGATCCCCATCGGATGCTCTGTTTTCAACTCAGCAGCTTGACTCGCAGGCACAGCAGATGCTGACGTTGCAATATCACTTGCTGCGGTGGCTTGACTTGCAGGCTGCGATGCTGCTGGCGTTGCCGCTGTTGTAGTAAAGGCATTGGGGAGATCGGTCTTGATGCGTTTTAGAAAATAAGCATCGATCCACGGCAGATTGGTCTGCACAGTTTGTAAATCATAATTGGTGCATTCAGACTCATCACAAAACTGTTTTTTGGCACCCTCCACTGCAACCACGTTGGCTTGAATCAGCGCCACAGTGCCAACTGCAGTTTGAGTTTGGGTTGAGGCTTGATCAGGGTCTGATTTTTTTTGACAAGCACCCAACAGTAACGCCACGCTACACAGGGCAAGCACAGCGTAGCGACTTTTGTGCATCGCTTGCGGCATACTTGAGCCTGTGGATAGAGGCATAGATAGACTCACCTTCTGATCGCTATGCTGCTTCTTCATCTCGAAATTCCCCTTATGCTTTCATACGTTATGCTCAGCATCATACAAAGCTGCCGCAGCGATTGAAATTAGAATATGTATCTCAATCACTTGACTGCCGTGCATGATCATTTTGCAACAGCGCGTTGCTGCCCAATCCCACGCCACCTAAAACGCGAAAAGACAGCCTTGTGGCTGTCTTTGCTGTTCATCGCGTCAGTGTGCTCAACATTCACCTATCAGGCGCAAGCCTTACTGTTCAATCAATGCTTACTGTTCAATAATGTCGGTGCCTTTAGGCGGCGTAAAGTTGAATGTGCTGGCTGGAATACTTGGATTCACTTTGACATTCTTGAAACGCACGCTGGTGGTTTGACCCAATGAATCTTGTAGGATCATCAAACTCGGTGCTTTGTTGGCGCCAAAACTAATGGTCAAGTTTTGAAAAGCCGCTTCTTTGTTACGTGGATATAACGTGTAATAGGTTTTGGTCTGATCCGGCTGAGTCACGCGATAGGCTTGCATGATCTGATTGGTGTTGCCTGAAAGCAACAGTGCCGGCGTGTTGGCGACTTGATCATCTAGGCTTTGACGCACAGCTTGTTGTAGATCCGGATCATAGATCCAGACTGTTTTGCCTGTGGTCACGATGGTTTGCTTGGCTGGGGTCTTGGTCTCCCAGTAGAACTTGCCCGGACGCTCAACCTTCATCTCACCAATAAAGGTCTGATTCATATGCTGCGCAGCCAAATTTTTCTGCTGAGGTGCTTTACTTGGATTGGTGACTTTGGTGCTTTGCTCAAATTGAGCCGATAAACTTTTGATATTGCTTAGTTGACTGACCAGGTTTTTGGTCGCTTGCTGTTCAGATGCAGCAGTCGCCGCAAACACGGTCGTGCTCATCGCAGGCATCAACATCGCGGTACCCAAAACAGAGACTGAGAGTGTTTTAAACAACGTATTCATAAATAAACCCCTAAGCTTAAATAAAGTTTTACAGCGCTAAATTTAGATCCATCTTAAACTATATTTTGCTGCTAATAATTGGGAATATAAGCAGTTTTGTATTGTTATACCTTCAATCTGTTGAAGTTTCTCCATCATCATGAAGTGTCTCGCAGGTTTAGCGATTTGCAGATCAAACAAATTTTGTGCAAAAAAAAGCCCACGCAATGTGGGCTCCTTTTTTGCTAAAACGTATTCGGTTCGTGAGAACTTATACAGTTTCAACAGATACGTAGCGACGGCCAAATTGACCTTTCACTTCGAATTTGATCACGCCATCAGCAGTCGCGAACAAAGTATGGTCACGGCCCATACCTACGTTTGGACCTGCATGGAACTCAGTTCCACGCTGACGAACGATGATGTTACCCGCAGTCACAGCTTGACCACCGTACATCTTAACACCTAGCATTTTTGGGTTTGAATCACGACCATTTCGTGTCGAACCACCGGCTTTCTTGTGAGCCATGTCTCTTACTCCTCGTAATTAGCCTGCAATCGTCGTAATTTTC